>JBKHDM010000023.1:0-37889 GCA_046541355.1 Spirochaetaceae bacterium | reverse complement strand
AGGAAGTTCCGCAGCTCTCCTATTGCCCCCTGATGAGCAGAATCAGTCCTGCCTCGGGGAGGAGGCGCCCTTTCGCCGCGGTAAGACCGCCTCGCTGCCCCTGAGGTAGAGGGGCCCGCCGTCTTCCGCAACGGTCTGCCCCCGCGTCAGAGCAGCCTCTCCCCGCACAAGCAGCCCCCGCACCGCCGACCGCCTTCGCAGCGGCGCCGGGCTCGCCCCTTCGATCCCTTCGATCCCCTCGAGCTTCCCGGCGTCGGGCCCGGCGAGCAGGATGCGCTCCCCCGGGGCTCGCAGGGTCGCGGCCCTCCCGGCGATAGCAGCAGGTGAGAGATCGAGCGCGGGGGTCAGGTAATCCCCGTTGCGGAAAAACTGCACGTAGAATCGCGCCTGCCGGGCGTCGAGGAGGGAGAGAACCAGCGCCTGTTCGCCTCTCAAAGGCTCGGCATACGCCTCGAGGGTCGGCACCAGAATGATCGGTGCCCCGGTAGCCGCCGCCATTCCCTTGATAAGGGAGACCGCGATTCTCAGGCCGGTAAAGGAGCCGGGCCCCCTTGGGGCGACAAGAGCGAGAAGCTCCCCGGGGCTCACACCGGTGAGCTCGAGAAGTTCCTCAACCGCCGGAGCGAGTCTCTCGACGTGGCCGAGGCCGGCGTCGATCTCGAGGCTCCTGATCTGCTCGCTCTCGGTGTCGATGTGCCCGGCGCGGTCGCCCTGGTAGTGCGGCATGAGGCCCACCCCGAGGAGGGCGCTGCTGGTGTCGACGGCGAGGAGGTAGCCGAGGGCGTTGCGCTCTTCCTTCTTTCGATTCACCCTTCCGGCCCCCGTATCGTAAACTCCCGGCGATTGCCCTCTGCAAAGCGGATCTCAACAATGATGGTTCGCTCATCCGGGAGCGATTCCATCGCCCGGTCGGCCCACTCGATGAGCGTGATGGAGTCGCCCTCGAGGTACTCCTCCACGCCGAGGAGCTCAAACTCCGAGGCGTCGGTGAGGCGGTAGAGATCCATGTGGACTAGGGGTGGATTTCCCGGATACTCGGCGATTATGGTGTAGGTGGGACTGGTGACCGGTTCGGTTACGCCGAGGGCCGAGGCGACCCCCCGGACAAAGGCGGTCTTCCCGGTGCCGAGGTCGCCGATCAGAGCGACGACGCTTCCTGCCTCGAGGCGCCGAGCAAAGGCCGCGGCGAGTCGATTTGTCTCCTTTAGGGATGATGTGCGGTGGTGTTCCAGGTTGCCCCCCGTTACGGCAGGGAGCCCTCGGCGTGGAGAGCTTCGATGTAGCTCTTGAGAGCCCGAATGGCAGGAACCAGCGGAAAGTCGGCGTCCTCGAGAAAGCTCACGTGGACCTCATGAGTGCCCATCGGCGACTGCTCAAGGGTAAATTCGATTCGCTTGCTGTTTTTTGGATTCTGACCAACCTTGAGCACTGCTGTTCCGTGGTAGGCGCGACGGTAACTCACGGCGAGCGCCTTGCGCTCTATGTCGTCGATAGAAAGAACTTCCATTTCTATGAAAGAATAGTTTAGCTCTAACCTGCGGTCAAGGAGATGGTTGTTGCGGCCCTGAGGGAGACTCCCTTCTCGTGACGCCGAGTCCTTCGAGGACCTCCTCCACCTTCGGCACAACCTCATACTCCACCAGATCGCCGACGAGCACCGAGTCCTCCTCGTCGAGGGCCGAGACAAGCTCATGGAGAATCCCGTTGAGCTCTTTGAAGGTCTCCTCTCCCGTTGACTCCTCCTCGGAAGCGCGGAGATAGAGGGGGAATAAATACACCAGCCGTTCGAGAAGTCCGGTAAACCCGGCGAGCCGGCGCATCGCCTCGCTTCCCTCTCCGGTCTGCAGGAGTACCGGCACCTCCTCGATGGAGCCGAGGGAGGCCGCGATCGCCCGTGCCACCGAGAGAAACTCCCCCTCCGGCTGTACGAGCTCCCTGCTTCGCGTTTGTAAAAGCGTAATGAGGGAGTCGAGTCCCCGACGCAGCTCCTCGAGTTTCTCCGCCTCCTCGGGCATCGAGCCCCCCCGGGCTCCACACCGTTCGAGGAGCGCGTCAAAGTGATCCCGCAGGGCGAATCCCTCTGCCTCCCGGTAGGAGAGGATCGAGGGAAGGGCGGCTCTCAGGTACTCGTACTCGGTCATTGCCTCACCGAAACGTCGCTGGTCGGTCGCCTCCACCGTCCGGCGCATGAGAGCGAGAAGCTCCACCGCCGGCTCGATCGCCTCGAGCTGCTGCTGGACGACCGAACTCGCCTCCACCGACAGGGTATCGATCTCCGCGAGGCGGATGCTCCGCCAGCTCTCCTGATCGTCGAGTGGCAGCGGATTTCCGTCGACCTCGATGGAGGCGATGGCAAACTCCGACTCACCGAGCCAAGCCTGAAGGGTAGGAATGATCTCTCCGAGAGCCTCCTCCCCCTGGAGGGTAAAGTCTATCGCCTCGTCGTTAACCACGATCTTCACTATCTAACTCCGGCCTACTCATTATTGCCGCTGCCCTGCTGGAGACGCTGGAGGGCGCGCTGATTCTCTTCGAGCTGTTGCATCGCACCTTCCATCCGGGCGAAATCGGTCCGGAGCTCCTGCTCGTAGTCCTCGAGGCGCTCGTCGTACCGGCCGATCCGCTCCTCGGTGTTCTCGATCTGACCGCTGAGGGTCTGGGTTCTATTGACAACGATACCGCCGGTCCGAGTGTAGGGTTGCAGATACCGCTCCACCTGAACCGCTACGCCGCTGTCCGCCGCCAGGTCACCGTCCGAGTCGAATCCGAACAGCTCCCGCACCGCCTGATAGTTGTTTTCCAGGGCGGCGTCGAGGGAGCTCTCGTTGATCTCGAGGTAGCCTCTCATGCGGGACGGATTGACACCCCCGGACCCGGGGCCCGAGGCGTTGGTGGAAATGCCGATTTGGGCGAGCAGGCGAATCTGCTCGTCCGCCTCGGTCGGGTAGGGGTCCATCATGATCCGCTGGAGGCGGCTCTGCAGCTGATTGAGCAGAGAGTCGCCCTGGAGCATCCCGAGGCGCTCGAGCGCCTGCTCCCGCTCCTCGTCGGAGAAGTAGTCGATCTCATCGACTATCTCCTCGTTGTTCCGGGTATAGATGTTTATGTCTCTGACGACCTGGTTGTACAGCCCCACAAACTGAATAATCCCGTCCTTGGCGTTCTCCCGGTCCGGGGCGACGTCGAGGGTTACCGGCTGGGCGCTCGGGGCGTGGAGGTTCAGGGTAACACCGGGGATCAGGTCATCCACCTCGTTGGAGGATCTTACCGCCCGGACGCCGTCGACCCTGAGTACGGCGTCCTGAGCGGTCTCGATCGGCTGCTTCGGTGTTGCCTCTCCCCGGGCGGTCGGATCATAGATGCGCAGGTCCGCGACGGAGAGCTCCCGCTCGCTGTTCTCGTTGACAAGGCGGATCGCATCCACCGGACCGGCAACCTCATCGAGGGGGAAGCGCACCGTGCTCTCACCATCGGAGATGGCGGGGAGGTTGATTGTCCGTCCCCCGGAGACGATCTGGAGAACCTCGTTGCTCCGCACCGGCTCCGAAGGTGTTTCTGATTCAAGCTCCGGGAGAGTCACCTCCGACTGCGCTCCCTCGACGGTTATATCCTCCAGGGAGACTCCGCCGGTGTCGGGGATAGAGGGTCCCGGGGGAGGAGGGGTTTCGGTATCCTCCGGAAGCTGCCGCAGCCGGGTTGTGAGCTCGAGGACCATGCCGCTTGTGTCGGTGACAGGCGACTCCAGGCCGACCTCCGCCTCACCCCCGGGGGGGACGGTCACCCCATCCTCGCTAAAGGTCACCTCCTGTCCTCGAACAGGTGAGGGACGCAGCACCTCGATGTTCCCCTCGGTGAGACTCGGGGTCTGGGAGCGACTGCTGAGCTGCTCGACTATCCCGGTCTCCAGGGCAAACTCCTGGGCCTGCCCGGAAAAGGTGAGTTGGTTTTCGGCGCCGGTTCGCTGAGACTCGAGGACAAGCACCTGAGTCGTGGAGGTGTTATTGACCACCCGGGCATCGAGAAGCTCACCGGCGGTCTCGTTAACCCGCTCTGCGAACTGCTCGAGCGAGCCTCCGCGAAAGCGTACGGTAAGCGACTCCTCGCCTACGGAAAACTCGTAGGCGCCCTCGGGCACCTCGAACTCCCGGGAGAGATTGTCGGAGATAAAGCGGTCCCGGGTCGCAACCTGGAGCACTTCGACCTCGTTGCTGCTCTCCCGGGCGCTCCGCCGGGCGGTGGCGGTGACGCTGCTCGGGTCCGAGGAGTTTGTCACTCTGTTTCCAAAGGGACTGTCGACGCCGAAGAGGCTCCTCGCCGCATCTCGCAGATCCGAGAGACTGCGGTTGAAGTCCCTCCAGACCGCCTGCTCGGACTCCATGGTCTCGACGCGATTCTCCAGCCGCCGCACTGGTGCACGCTCGGCCCGCATGATCTCGTCGACCATCTCGTTGGTGTTCATCCGGCCACCGGAAATGCCGGGTACGTTTATATCGGACATGGCGCACCCCTCCCCGAAGCGCTGCCTATCAGGTTAGCGAGTTTCGTCGATGAGTAGTCCGATTGCTTCTCTGATCCGTAGATGAACACGCTGCAGCTCTTCCGGCGGAAGCTCCTTGATTACCTTGTCGGAGCTTGCGTCAATTACCTTGACCACAAGCTGTTCGAGCTGCTCATTGTAGTCAAAGCGGAGTCTTCGGTTCAGTACGGAACTGATAGTCTGAAGCTCTCTGAGATACTGCTGTAGTTGTTCTGAAGTCGGCTGCTCGGTCTCCATCTGGGATGCCTGAAACTGTTGTCGGACCACATCACTGTGCTGCCGGCTCCTTGAATAATGGGACGCTTCCGCCGGATTACCCCCGGGAAACACGCCATTGATTTCAAGTGCCATATGTTACCTCCATGTAACAAACATGGTGGGAGGGAGAGCGCGAGCTCCCCCCACCACGGAAAAAACCCGAAAGATGACGTCCAGAAATCTCTCGGTGCAAATAACAGGGCTGCTGATCAGCCAAGCAGCTGCAACACACTCTGGGGCTGCGTGTTTGCCTGGGCCAGCATTGCCGTTGAGGACTGAACGAGGATCTGGTTCTTGACGAACTCGACACTCTGGTCAGCCATGTCGGCGTCACGAATGCGACTCTCCGCTGCTGCGAGGTTCTCGGAGGCAACGGCTACCCCTTCCTGGGCCAACTCAAAACGGTTCTGATAGGCTCCGAGGTCGGCGCGCTGCTGGGAGACGCGCCTAAGGGCTGCATCAACCATACCGATCGCCTGATTAGCTGCGTCGGGTGTGGAGATAGAAACCGTCCCCGTCTCACCCTGCGCATTCTGGAGACCCAGTGCTTCAGCAGTCATGGTGCCGATGAACACACGCTCGCTCTGATCCATGTTAGCTCCAACCTGGAACTGCATGACCCGATTAGAAGCGCTGTCGGTAGCAAAGGCACCGGTCAGCATGTTCATGCCGTTGAACTGCGCGTGAGATGCGACCCGGTTTATTTCGTCTACCATCTGGGAGACTTCAACCTGGATCTGCATCCGGTCCTCGGCGGTGTAGATACCGTTCGCGGATTGAACGGCGAGCTCCCGCAGGCGGTGCAGGATATCCTGCGACTCCTGGAGATAACCCTCGGTGGTCTGGATAAAGGAGACCGCATTTCCAATGTTGCGTTCCGCCTGGTTCAGACCCCGTACCTGACTCCGAAGTTTTTCGGAGACCGCAAGCCCGGAAGCGTCATCCCCGGCACGGTTGATCCGCATGCCCGAGGAGAGCTTCTCCACGTTTCCCTGAACGCTGCTCACGTTCTGGCCAAGCTGCCTGCTGGCAAACTGGGCGCTCATGTTGTGGTTAATGATCATGGTATCCTCCTTGATCGTTCAGACCGGCCTCCTTGGCCGGAATCGATATTCTGTCGATCAGAAGGGCGGGTAAGTTCGCGCTCCCCACCGCTTCGGTATCGACAGGCATGCCCGGCTCATCCGTGAGCCGGGCACTCCCATCGTGATCAACAGTCAAGAAGGAATGTTGTCAAAGATCAGCTGTGCCCTCAACTGAGGAGGATACTACGCTACCCGAGTAATTGCAACACGGACTGCGGCTGCTGGTTTGCCTGGGCGAGCATCGCCGTACTCGACTGAACGAGGATCTGGTTCTTTGTAAAGTCCACAACCTCCTGGGCCATGTTGGTGTCCCTGATCCGGGACTCCGCGGCGGCAAGGTTTTCCGCTCCCACGTCGATACCGGTGATCGCCATCTCGAGGCGGTTCTGGTAGGCGCCGAGGTCCGCGCGCTGTTTGTTGACAACCCGCAGGGCCGCATCGATCGATCCGATCGCGCTGTTGGCGTTGTTCGGGGTGGAGATGCTCAGGACGTCGGTGTTTGCATCCCGCATGCCGAGGGCGGTGGCGGTCATGGTGCCGATAAAGACCTGCTCCCGCTGATCCATGTTCGCTCCAATGTGGAAGTACATCGATCCGGTGACCACGTTGGTGGCGTCCTCCCGGGCGAAGCGGCCGGTGAGCATGTTCATTCCGTTGAACTGCGCGTGAGAGGCGACCCGGTCGAGCTCGTCGACGAGCTGGGAAACCTCAACCTGGATCTGCATCCGATCCTCAGCGGTGTAGATACCGTTGGCCGACTGCACGGCGAGCTCCCGCAGTCGCTGAAGAATGTCTGTGGTCTCCTGGAGGTAGCCCTCGGAGGTCTGGATAAAGGAGATACCGTCGGAGGCGTTCCTCGATGCCTGCTGGAGGCCCCGAACCTGACTGCGGAGTTTCTCGGATACCGCGAGTCCCGAGGCGTCGTCACCGGCGCGGTTGATCCGCATACCCGAGGAGAGCTTTTCGATGTTCCCCTGGGTGTTGCCGACATTCTGCTGGTTCTGCCTCGAGGCGAACTCAGCACTCATGTTGTGATTGATAATCATTGCACATCCTCCATGAAGTGCGTATTTCCGGGCGTCCCTGCCCGGACATTGGCCTGACGACGTAAGACGTCGTTTTTTATAAACGACGATTCGGACTAAACTCTTTTGCCCGAGCGCCGATACTTAGAGTAGGGCAGGCCATTCGCTATCCGGTTTGCCGGAAAAACGAAAGACCTTTCCTTACTCTCATCATCGACAGGGGGGGCGTGAATCTTTAGTTGAAATTTGCGCTTTCGAGGATCGAGCTGCTTGTCAGCTGGTCAGGTGAGCTCGTCGAGGTACCGTTTCGCTATCTTGTCTTCCGGTTCGAGCTCCAGAACCGTTTCAAAAAACGCCTTTGCCTCGTTCTCCCTGCCCTGCTTGAGGGCGAGAATGCCGAGATTTGAGACGATCTTTGTGTTTTCCGGCTCGAGGGCGAGGGCCTGGGTGAGTCGTTTACGGCTCTCCTCGAACCGTCCCAGCTCCATTTCGCAGATGGCAAGCTCGTTGTAGAGGTCCGCCTCCTGCTCTTCGAGCTCGAGGGCCCTGAGAAAGGCGTCTCTGCCCTCCTGAAAGTTGCCCAGACGCCGGTGTGCCCAGCCGAGGAGGAACCAGGCGTTCCAGACATCCGGACGCCCCTCGAGGAATCGCTCGGCCCGGTCGATCCCCTCGAGCTCTTTGCCGAGGCGGATAAAGTCGTAGGCCTCCTTGAACAGCTTGTCGAGGAGGTTCTGACTCTCGAGCTTCTCGATGATCCGCTGTGCCTCTTCGACCTTTTCCTCCTCCTCGCTCTCCGCGGTGAAACGCTCGAAAAGCTCCTTTGCCCGGGCGAAGTTCTGGAGTTTAAGGTAGAAGTGAGCCGCGTTAAAGAAGGCATCCGCCGGCAGATCATCCTCCTCCAGGAGTTCTGCGTAGGCGTTGAGGGCACGCTCGAGATAGACCTGGCGCATCTCCTCGTTACCCGCCTGCTCCCAGCTGTCCGACCGCTCCTCGTAGATGAGAGCGAGGTTCAAAAGGCTCTTCGGATCCTCCGGTTGGAGCCCCCGGAGAGCGAGAAAGATCTCTTCGGCGAGATCGTAGTCCCGGTTGCGCGCCTTCAGAATCGCCGTTTCGGTGAGCTCGGTCACAACATTCGGCCGGGCGGCGGTGACAAAACCGGCGTAGTATCGCCGGTTCTCGTTGTCCTGGTCGTAGGCGAGGATCTTGAGCATACCAGCTATGATCTGCTCCCAGGTGAGTTCCTCGATCTCCCACTTCTCCTCGCTGCCGCCGGTCTCAACCGGCAGGAGAACCGAAGGGTCCACCGCGAACTCCCCGATTTCCGTGGCGAGCTGTTCGGGAACCGAGATGAAAACAATGTTATCTAAGGGATCTTCGGCCATGGGAAAGAGGGTAGTGCAGAAGCCCTCGGGGTGTCTATTGACCGGCGGTCGCCTTGGGGTCCTGGGGCTCCCCCGGCGGGGGTTGCTTGGTAATCGGCGCCCTTCTACCCTGTCGGAAATAGCTGCTGAGGCGGACCTTGTACTCCATCGGAACCGTCTCTTCGTTAAACTTCAGGGCAAAGGCGGCGATATCATTGCGTCCTTCCACCCCCTCGAATCGCACAACCTCTCCAGCTATCTCGAGGGTTTGCCGGGGCTCCTGGAGCTCGAGCCTCAGGACCGCAGGCTTGTTTACGATAAACTTGGCCACCCCCATGATAATCACCTTCGCTCCTGAGAATGAGACGTCCCGAAGAAGTCCTTTTCTCGGTATACCGTCGACGATGACCACGCTGCCTTTGCTTGCGATACCGAGCTTTGTAAGGGTGTCGGCGGTGATGACGATCCGCTCCTCCTTGCGCCGCTTCGCATTGGCGTTCGCCTCGAGGAGACTGCCGATCACCTCGATCAGGTCGTCCGGCGGGCGCTGGGTGTACTGGAGGTTCAAAAAGTGGAGCTGCGGTTTCTGCTCCCCGTAAGGGGTCATGCCGTTGATTCTCGCGGAGACAAAAAAGGATATCGGATCGCTGTTGTCCCGCTGAAGAAAACTGAAGCGGAGGGAACAGAGGTTGTTTGACTTAGCGAGGGCTTGCCGGAGTCCGTCGTGGAGGTTGACTATCACCTTGGCCCCCACCAGGGAGGAGGAGTATACGATACAGGGATACTGAAAACCGAGGATCTTGAGAAAGACCTGTTTTGTATGCAGCAACGTGGCCCGAATGACGTCCTTTGTGAAGGTGACCTCGTTCGTACTGAAGTCGTTGAAGAAGCGAGCTATTTGCTGACTTGTGGATACTGACATAGTCCCGGCGATGATAGTATGCTAATCCCTCCCGGGTGTCAATTGAGGCCTGTGATAATAGTAACGTAATTGGAGTATTTATGATTTCAGTTTTCGGCCTCGGTAATCCTCTCCTCGATATACTCATGCGCGGCACCTACGATGACCTCGAAGCTCTCGGAATCACCCTCGGTTCGATGAATCTCGTTGACTATCCCGGTCAGCAGGCGGTAATCGATCGGGGAAGGGAGCCCTACATTACCGCCGGCGGAAGTTGTGCGAACACCGTCCGGGCGATAGCGTGGCTTCGGCGCCGGCTCGAGGCGAGGCGCGGGGCGGGTGGATCGGCGGGTCCGGCAGCCGCTTCCGGGGCCGCCTCCGGGGCCCCTGCCTCCGGGGCCGCTTCCGGGGCCGCCGAGGCTCCCGTCGCTGCCGCGGTCCCCCTCGCCCCCGCGTACACCGGTGCAGTCGGAAAGGACGAAAACGGTGACCGCTTCCTGAGATGCCTCGAAGGTGAGGGGGTGGTGCTCTCCCTCGCCCGGAAGAGCACCCCTACGGGCTCCTCGGCGATCCTCGTGACCCCGGACCATGAGCGGACGATGTTCACCTTTCTCGGCGCGTGCCGGGACTACGAGCTTGCCGACCTCGAGGAGAGCCTCCTCGAGAAGTGTGAGATTTTTTACACCACAGGCTACATGTGGGACACAGAGAACGAGGAAGCCGCCGCCCGTCGGGGGATCGAGTACGCCCGGCAGCTCGGAAAGCTTGTCGCCTTTGACGTGGCGGACCCCTTTGTGGTTCACCGGTTTCGGGAGAAGCTGGTGAGCTATCTTCCCGGGCGGATCGACATCCTCTTTGCAAACCGGGACGAGCTCGCCGCGATGGTCGGTATCGACGACGAGCCGGAACTGATTCTTACCGAGGCGAGGCGTTTTGCTCCGGTTGTGATCATGAAGGTGGGAAAGGAAGGGTGTTACCTGGCGAGCGAGGAGGGCATCCGGAAGATACCGGCGACGCCGGTAGAGGCGAAGGACACGACCGGGGCGGGGGACTCATTTGCCGGGGGCTTTCTTTTTGCCCGGCTCCTCGAGGCGGACCTGGACGTGGCGTGCCGGACGGCAAACACCCTCGCCGCGGCGGTGGTCCAGGTCAACGGTTGTGACTACTCCCTTCTTCGGGAGGACCAGCTCGACGCGGTTCTCGATTGCCTTCCTCAAGCGTCTCATCGAGAGTCCTGAGAAGCCTGTCGGTGATCTGTTCTATCTCCCGACCATCTCCCCGCTCCTCCCTGAGAGAGAACAGCTCGTCAATCGAGAGGATAGCGGCGAGGATCGCCTTTTTGAGGGGATCGGTGGTGGAGACCGAAGACTCGATCTCCTCAACCCGTTCCTGGTAGTACCGTACTATCCGTTCCAGATACTCAGGCTCCTCATCGGTCTCTATGGTAAATGAGGTGCCGAGGAGCTCTATTCGCATACGGTTAGAATATATCGAGCTCCTGCTCGTTTTCATCCTCCCCGGCGTCCTCCGGATCATCCGCGGATTCGGGGTCGGGGGTGTCGCCGCCGTCGAGGCTGCCGGCGGGGCTGCCGCCGTCGAGGTTGCCGTCGTCGAGGTTGCCGGCGTCGAGGTTGCCGGCGTCGAGGCTGCCGGCGGCCTCAGGGCTGCTGCCGCTGTCGGGGGTCTCCCCGACAGCGGGGCCGCCGCCGGCGGAGCTGACCCCGCTCTCGGGGCCGCCGCCGCTCTCGGGGTCGCCGACGGTGGCGGGGTCGTCGTCGCGGGTGTCGCCGCCGGTGGCGGGGCCGTCGTCGGCGTACGCCGGCGGCTCTCCGGGATCGTCCGGCTCCACCGTGGTCTGTCCGGTCGGCGCCTCACCCTCCCCGGCGGGAACAAAGCTCTCCCGGGGCGGCAGGGGCGAGCCTGACTCCACCATGACGTCCTCGAGCTCGTCGAGACGGTTCAGGGCGGAGATAATCCCCTCTTCGATTTCACCCTGCTCTTTCCGGTACTGCTCAACAAGAGACTCGAGCTCCGAAATCCGGGCTTGATAGCTCTCCTGCCTGGACCGCAGCTCCTCGTTCTCCCCTGCGAGCGAAGCGATACGGGATACGGCGCTCTGGACTTTCTGTTCCAGAAGCCGTATCTGGTCGAGGGTGATCATACTTCGAGATGTTTTTTCGCGGTGGCGACAAGTTCCTTGAAGGCCTGCTTATCCTCAATGGCAAGGTTGGACAGAACCTTCCGGTTCATTTGAACTTCGGCCTTGTTGAGGCCGTTTATGAAGCGGGAGTAGCTGATGCCCTCCTGCCGACAGGCCGCCGAAATTCGGGCAATCCAGAGGCGGCGCATATCCCGCTTCCGGTTGCGGCGGTCCCGGTACTCGTACTGCAGAGACTTGCGAACCGCGTCTTTAGCGGTCCTGTAGAGCTTGCTCCTGCGTCCCCAGTATCCCTTGGCCTGATCCAGTATTTTTTTGCGACGATCCTTGCGTCGCGTGCCGTCAACTGCTCGTGGCATTCTTACGTTCCTCTCTCTTTTGTTTAGCCCTAGGGTGTTGCTTAGCCGTAGGGTAGCTCGCGCATTGCTCGTTTCGCCTCCGCCGGTGCGAGGACGCCGGTTTTTCGAAGGTGCCGTTTCCGTTTGGTCGACTTCTTTGTGAGAATGTGACGCAATCCCTGCTTCTTGTAGAGCACCTTGCCGTTTTTGGTTACCCGAAACCGCTTGGCCGCGCTGCGGCGAGTCTTCATCTTGGGCATTATCTGCTACTCCTGCTGTTCGACCGACTCCTCCTCGGAGTCGTCCTTTTCTTTCTTTTTTCTGGTCCCCGGTCCGGGGGAGAGGATCATCGACATGAACCTCCCCTCCATCGAGGGGCGTCGGTCGAGGTTTGCCGAGTCGCCGAGCTTCTCGACGATCCTGTCCAGCACGTCCCGACCGAGCTCGGTGTGGGCCATCTCCCGGCCACGGAACCGAACTGTTACCTTAACCTTTGAACCATCCTCGAGGAAATCCCGGATATGCTTTGTCTTGAACTCCATGTCGTGTTCTTCGATCTTGGGCTGCATCCGGATCTCTTTGAGCTTCTGTTGCTTCTGCTTCTTCTTAGCTTCGCGGTTTTTCTTTTCGAGGTCGAACTTGTACTTGCCGTAGTCGAGCAGTTTGCAGACCGGAGGACGAGATTGCGGGGCGACCTCCACAAGATCGAGCCCTTTTTCTCGGGCCATGTTAAGCGCCTCGACTGTAGGGATGATCCCTACCTGTCCACCTTCATCGTCAATTAGTCGAACTTCCCGAACACGGATGTTCTCGTTCGTCCGCAGGTCTTTTACCGCCAAGCTTCCTCCTAATCCATGGTTCACAAGTTGTGGTATAGGTCCAACAACATAGCATTGCCGGCAAAAAGAGTCAAACCTAGCTCAGGCGGACAGAACGCAGCAGACCTCGGTGGCAAAGAGATTTGGGAGGATCGGCGGGATCCTCAAACCGCGGTGCAGATAGATGGTCCGCTCGAGACGAAGGCCGAGCTCCCCTGCGAGGGCGAGAAAGTCCCGGTGTGTGCAGAAGTGGATATTCGGCGTGTTGTACCACTTGTAGGGAATGTTACGGTTCTCCGGCATTCGCCCGAACACGCCGAGCTGAAGCCGGTTGAGGAGATAGCCGAAGTTGGGAAAGTTGACGATTATCCGCCGGCCGACCCGGGCCATTTCCCGCAGGAGCAGGTGGGGCTCCCGGATCATCTGCAGGGTCTCGTTGAGAATGACGTAGTCGTAGCTCGCGGAGGGGTAATCCTTCAGCCCCTCGTCGAGGTCTCCCTGAAACACCGAGATCCCCCG
This sequence comes from Spirochaetaceae bacterium, assembly GCA_046541355.1. GTDB lineage: Bacteria > Spirochaetota > Spirochaetia > DSM-27196 > Alkalispirochaetaceae > CAYZHV01. Next base: position 24,889 of record JBKHDM010000023.1, on the reverse strand, counting down.
GCGGATGCACTGCTGGATCATCTCCTCCTGAATATCGACGCCCCGGCCGGTGCACCCCTTCTCCCTGATCAATCGGAGGAGGAGCTCCCCGTTGCCGCAGCCGAGGTCGAGGACCGTTGAACCCGGCTCCACCAGGGAGAGGATCTCGTCGTAGTTGAACCGCTCGTTCATCTCCCGCGCCTCGGCGCCTGAGGGTTGCGGGGTCTGCTCAGATGCCATGGGCGCCCTCCAGAAAGGAAAGTATCAGCTTCTCCTGTCGACGGGTCTCGAGGAGGAAGGAGTCGTGTCCGTAGGGACTCGAGATCTCACTGAAGGAGACATCCTTACCGTTTTTCATCAGCGCGTAGACGACCTCCTTCGACTGGGCGGTAGGAAAGAGCCAGTCCGACGAGTAAGAGAGAATGAGAAAGCGCGCCCGGGTCCTGCCGAACGCCTCGTCGAGCGAGCCGTAGCGCTCGGAGAGATCGAAGTAGTCCATCGCCTTTGTGAGGTAGATGTAGCTGTTCGCGTCGAAGCGGTCGACGAACTTGTCCCCCTGGTACTCGAGGTAGCTCTCCACGGCGAACTGGTCGGTAAAGGTAAAGCCGAAGCCGTCGCGCTCCTGGAGCCGCCGGCCGAACTTCATCCCCATCGACTCGTTGGAGAGGTAGGTGATGTGCCCGACCATCCGGGCTATGGCGAGGCCCCGGGACGGCGTCTCCCCGCCGTAGTAGCGCCCCTCGTTCCAGCGAGGGTCCGACATGATCGCGTTGCGCCCGACGGCGTTGAAGGCGATGCTCTGGGCGCCGGAGCGGGCGGTGGAGGCGAGAACGATTGCCCGTTCCACCTGCTCCGGGTAGGCGACGGCCCAGTCGAGGGCGTTCATCCCGCCCATTGAACCGCCGATGACCGCGTAGAGCCTCTCGATCCCGAGCTGCTCGAGGAGCAGGCGCTGGACGTTCGTCATGTCCCGGATGGTGATAATCGGAAAGGTGAGGGCGTAGGGCTCGCCGGTTTCCGGATTTGTACTGCCCGGGCCTGTGGTGCCCTGACACCCCCCGAGCACGTTTGTGCAGATAACGCAGTATCGGTTGGTGTCCAGTGCTCGACCCGGGCCGATCATCTCCTCCCACCAGCCTGGGTGGCTGTCCCCGGGGGAGTGAAGCCCCGCGGCGTGGGCGTCACCGGAAAAGGCGTGGAGGACGAGGATAACGTTACTGCCGTCGCGGTTGACCTCGCCGTAGCGCTCGTAACGGACCGTGATCGGTCCGAACTGCTTTCCACTGTCGAGCAGGAGCCCCTCCCCTGGAAGGGCGAGGTCAACATCCTGGTACTGAACTATGCCGTTAGGCGAGGTAGCCACCGTTCCTCCCGAGTTGGCGCATAGTAGGGTCAGGATTCTCCGCTGTCAACCGCGGCGACTTGTTCGCTCGAGGCGAGGAGTGCTATTCTCACGACCCATATGGTGCTCTACGCAATAGTCTCGATCCCCCTGTTGCTCTATCTCTATTTCGGTCTCGGGATTCTCACCCGTCCCCTCGACCCGCCGGTCTTTCGCTACCCTCTGGTAAAGGGAGCCGCCTCCTTTCCAGGCTTTATGATCCTGTTGTTTGTCCTCGACCTCGCGATGGACAAGCAGTTCACCCTCTCCGAGCTGTTCTGGTTCTACCTCATCCGGGACACCCTTACCCTTCCCCTTCTGATTACCCTTGCGGCCCTCTTTGCGTGCCGCAAGCTCATGCTCCGGGGGGACTGGGAGCTTTTTACCGGGATGCTTGTCTACTCCGCTACCGTCTACGCCCTGCTGTCGATTGGAAACCTGATACTGATAGATCGGTTTCTCGGGCCCTATGAGCTGTTTCTGCGGCCGACCCTCAGGATGGTGGAGCTCACCGTCCTCACCGCCGCGGCGATTACGGCAATCCGGCACAGCGGCGCCACCCGGGTGATCGCTGTCGCCGTGGTGCTCCTCCTGCCGCCGGCGGCGGCTCTGGTGGGAGCTTTCGAGACGAGCATGCGGCTCCTGCCGGCGGTGGCGGTCACAGTCGTCCTCGCCCTCGGGGCGGTCGGCACCCTCTACGTCGGGTCCTTTCTCGGCTATGTCAAAGCGCAGTTCGGTTAAGGGAGTCATTTCCGCTCTTTTACTCGCAGCAGCTGTAACCGGCTGCACCGCGGACCTTGCGCTGGTCGCCACACCCGTGTCCGCCCGACTGATCGACGACAGCTACATCGACGGTGCCTCGACTGGGGATCTTACGGTTGTACTGAGGATCCCGGGGGAGGAGGGTGCTCCCGGTCTCCTCGAACCGAGACTCCGCTCCTCGACGGTGCTCCTCTTCATGCCTGATCTGCAGGCGGATACGGCCGGCTTTCCCGAGGGAGGCAGACGGGTGCAGCTGCGGCTCGACGGCTCGGCGGGTGATGACTCCGGGGGCGAGGAGCTCTACCTCGACCGGAGTCCCGGTTTCAGTGAGCTCGGGGCATACGTCGGCCGATCGGTGTCGAATCGCCTTGAGAACGGCGGTACATCTGCCGACACGATAACTGTACGGGTCTTCGCGTTACGCGGCTCGAGGCAGCGGACGGCGGAGAACGAGGCGCTCCTCGAGAGTCTTCGGGACCTCCTGCCGCCGGACCGTCTCCTGGTCGAGGAGGTCACCGCGGGCTTTTCGATATCCGGGGTGCGGCAACGAGTGGCCGAGGCAGGGAGGCAGGATCCGATCCTCCTTTTTATCGGTTCCCAGGGAGTGGAACTCCTCGGGGAGGTAGACCTCTCCGAGCGGATCGTCGCCACGGAGACCCTCTTTCTGCCCCCCGGGGGAACGGCGCCGACCGAGGCCGAGGACGGTGAAGGTGATGTTGGAGGGCTCTTTCTCGTCGGAATCTCTCCCTCCGACCTGTTTCGTGGAGCTGTCGAGCAGCAGCGGCCGAGGGTGCCGGGCACCCTCCTGCGCTACGAAGATATCGGCGATATTGGAGGATGAGAGGGGGTTCCGGGAGGGTATCTGGTTTGACAAAGAAAAACCGGCGAAATATAATTTCGAGTAACTTGAGACATGACTGTTTCGAGCTTGTAGCAAGCAAAAGGAGTAACGAATGAAGAGAGGGAGCCTGCTCTTTCTATCTCTGATACTGGTCTTCCTAGTGCTGTCAGGAACAGCCTTCGGTCAACAGCGGCAGGCCACCACGAACGTTCAGTCCGTCGTCATCGAGGATTTCGACAACCCCGAGGAGAGCCGATGGCAGGTAACCGGAAGCAAGTTCATAGCTGAAGGGTTGCCTCGGGTGGGATGGGTACGAACCTGGCCGGACGCGCTCTACCGACGGGAGCCGGAGGGCAGGGAGCTTCGATCGATGGGTATCGAGGCCGCCTTCGACAGACGGGGCTACAACTTTCTCGAGATTACACCGGTTGCCGAAGACGAAGAAGGAAACATCGTTCCCGACGGTATTGAGATTCCCGGGCGCGTGCAGAACATGGACATGTGGGTCTGGGGCAGCAACCACGACTACTACGTCGAAGTTCAGCTCAGGGACTACCGGGGTATCGTCCACACCATTGACCTCGGAGACATAAACTACCGTGGCTGGCGCAACCTGCGGGTCGGGATCCCCAACCACATTCCCCAGGGCGTACGCTACGTGCCGCAGTACCAGGGTCTCGAGCTGGTCAAGATTGTCCTGTGGACCCGTCCGGCGGAAAAGGTAGACGGTTTCTTTGTCTACTTTGACGAGATCAAGGTAACCACGGACGTCTTCGAAGACCCCTTCGATGGTGAGACCCTCGCGGATCCCGACCTGGTCGAAGAGCTCTGGTCCGACGCGGAGACCACCGACGTGAACGATTAAGGCGTGTAGGAGCAATCGAATGAACAGAACCGTAACAACCGTAGCAGTTTTTAGTGCTTTGCTCCTTTTTGGGGCTCTATCGCTTCCGGCACAGGAGACAGAGCCCGATCCGGAGACGATGGGTGTCGACACCGCTCAGCAGAATCTCCAGGAGGTGTCGGTAACCCGTTTCGAGGACCCGGGTTTCTGGGATGTCCATATTCCGATCGATGCAGGTCTCATCTCCCACCGGAGACTCCAGGGCGAGCCGGCGGACAAGGAGCCGATACCCGCGGAGGAAGAGGCGGGTATCGAGGTCGTTGACGATTACGTTATCGGCGTTAAAGCCTCGTTTTTCCGCCGGGGGAATACCACCATTTCAATTGAGCCGAGCCGGCCGCTGCAGGTTCCAGGGCTCGTAAAGACCCTCTCGGTCTGGGTCGTCGGACGTAACTTCGACCATGAGCTCAGCGTTGTCGTTGCCGATTACTTCGGAAACCGTATGGTGCTTCCGATGGGCCGGCTCAACTTCAGCGGATGGAAACAGCTCACCGTGGCGGTCCCGCCCTCGATCGAGCAGCGGAGCCCCCACTATCACACCGAGACAGGGCTCCAGATTCTCGGCTTTGTCATCGAGCCGAATCTCCTCGAGACCTTCGGCACCTACTACGTCTACTTTGACGATATGCGTGCGGTCACCGACCTCTTTGCCGAGGAGTCCCGGGACCCGGACGACATGGTAGACAACTGGTAAGCTTCTCTGACCGGTGGTTTCCGGTGGTTCATCTGAACGTAGTCGGGTGAACACCGAGTATCGAGAACGAAAAAAAGCGGAAGGGGCTGTTCAACGAGCGTTGGACAGCCTTTTTTTATCACCCCCGCAACCGCTCCTCCCCTCCGTCGTCCACACCGGAGAGACCGAAGAGTCTCTCGAAGTTCTCCCTCACCGTTGAGACCACGCTCTCAGGCGAGCTCTCTCTGAGGTGAGCTACCCGCAGGTAGGTGTGGCCGACGTAGACCGGGGAGTTGGCGCGCCCCCGGACCGGCTGGGGGGAGAGGAAGGGTGCGTCGGTCTCGAGGAGGAGTCTCTCCCCCGGGACGAGGCGGCTCACCTCGGCGATCTGGTCACTCCCCTTGGGATAGGTCACGTTTCCCGCCAGGGAGATGTGCATGCCGATTTCCACCGCCTTTTCCATCGTATCCCGCCCTGAGGAGAAACAGTGCATGATCCCTCCTGCCCGGGGCGGTAGATCTGCGAGGATCGTGAGAACATCCTCGTCGGCACCGCGGTTGTGAATGATGACCGGCACCTCGTACCGGTTGGCGAGCTCGAGCTGTCTGCGAAACGCCTCGATCTGCTCGTCCCGGGGAGCGTACATCTTTACCCAGTCGAGTCCCATCTCTCCGGCGGCGACCACCCCCGGCTCACACAGCTCCCCCTCCATCTCCCGGAGCATCTCGTCGAGAGGTCGCTTACCGACGGAGCCGGGGTGGATGCCGGTTGAGAACCTGAGCATCCGGTAGCCCCCGGCCGACTGTTTGCGGCGGGAGAGCGTCCCGGGCTCGATCGAGATATCCAGGAGCCAGGATGCCCCGCCCTCGCGCAGAAGTCGAAAGCTCTCACCTACCGGGGCTCCCCGGCTCTCCATTATCTCGGAATGAAAGTGGGAGTCGACCATGCCGGGCAGAATCTGCTGGTACCTGCGCAGGCGCTCTTCAGGTGTTCTCGCCATGGGGGTGAGGGTAGCAGGGAGAAGGCAGAAATGAGAAGGGCGCTCGAGCCCGGGAGGGCAGGAGCGCCGGTAAAACTTCGGTGAGCCGGTTATCAGGCGCCGGCTATCGCGGCGAGGTCTTCTTCGACCTCCCCGGTCACCTTGAGGTCGAAGGTCTCCACCAGGACCGAGGCGACCTGCTCTGAGAGAAACGCCGGAAGGGTAGGTCCGATTCGGATACCTTTAAAGCCGAGGGAGAGGAGGGCGAGGAGTACCGCCACCGCCTTCTGCTCGTACCAGGCGATATCAAACTCGATAGGCAGTTCGTTTATGTCCTCGAGCTCGAACGCCTCCTTGAGTCGCAGCGCGGTAACCGCGAGGGAGTAGGAGTCGTTACACTGTCCCGCGTCGAGTACCCGAGGAATACCGCCGATATCTCCGAGGTTGAGCTTGTTGTATCGGTACTTGGCGCATCCAGCGGTGAGGATCACCGTGTCCTGGGGAAGCCCCTCGGCGATCCCGGTAAAGTAGTCGCGGCTGCTGTGGCGGCCGTCGCAGCCGGCCATGACGACGAACTTCCGTATCGCGCCGCTTTTGACCGCGTCGACCACCGTCGAGGCGAGCTCTCCGACCTGGTGGTGGGCGAATCCGCCGGTAAGCGTGCCTGTCTCGATCTCTGTCGGAGCGTCGCAGCTCAGGGCGCGGTCGATCACCGGGGTAAAGTCCTTTGCCTCGCTGCCGTTACGGTCGCCGATATGGGTAACCCCCTCGTAGCCGACGGTACCGGTGGTAAAGATCCGGTCCCGGTAGCTGTCGCGCACAGGGGTGATGCAGTTGGTGGTCATGAGGATGGCGCCGTTGAAGGATGCGAACTCCTCCCCCTGTTTCCACCAGGAGTTGCCGTAGTTCCCCTTGAAGTGGGGGTACGCCTTAAAGGCGGGGTAGTACTGGGCCGGTAGCATCTCGCCGTGGGTGTAGATCTCCACGCCCCTGTCTCTGCTCTGCTCGAGAAGCTCCTCGAGATCTTTGAGGTCGTGGCCCGAGACGAGAATGCCCGGAAGGCTGCCTACGCCGAGATCGACGGTGGTGATCTCAGGATGGCCGTAGGTTTCGGTATGTGCCCGGTCGAGGAGCTCCATTGTCTTGACCGCAAGCTCTCCGGTTTTGAGGGTAACCTCGAGCAGGGCCGCCACATCCCGCTCCTCTACCGTCGCAACGAGGGCGTTGATCATCTCGCTGTAAATCGCCGGTTCCTCGTACCCGAGAACCAGGGCGTGCTCGGCGTAGGCGGCGATACCCTTGAGGCCGTAGATGATGAGCTCCCGGAGGGAGCGGATGTCGGCGTTCTCCTCCCTGGTGATGGCGGTCTCGGGAATCTTTGCAAACATGGCGCCACGAGTCTCGGCGTCCCAGGTTGCCGGCTCCCCGAGAGCCTCTGAGGCGGAGCCGAGCTCTTTGCGCAGCGCGCGATTATGGGCGAGAGCCTCCTCGATGAGGGCGACGAATCGATCATTATCGAAGTTGGCGTTGGTGATGGTCGCAAAGAGGGCGCGCAGGATAAACCTTCCCTCCCCGTCGACGCTACGGCCGCAGCTCCTGTTAAGCTCCCTGGCGAGGAGACTCATCCCCTTGCAGCTGTAGACCAGCACATCCTGGAGACCGGCGGTCTCCTCACTTTTTCCGCAAACACCTTGCACCGTGCAGCCGGTGTTCTTCATAGCTTCCTGACACTGAAAACAGAACATAGTTCCTCCCTGGTTTTTCTACTGGTCGATCATCTCCGGAAGCACCACGCTCCCGGATCGGATCGCCTCTCGGCATCCCTGAAGAATGCCGTCTATCTGCGTAAGTCTTTCGAGAGCGTCGAGCTCTCCCTCGGTCCGGTGGATTACACTCCGGATTCCCCCTCCTGAGATGACCAACCTCCGCTCTGCCCGGAGGGCGAGGAGGGGATCATGAGTCGCCATGAGAACGATCTTTTCCGCTCCCGTAAGCAGCTCGAGGGCTCGGGAACGGTCGATCCCGGCGTTTTCTATCTCGTCGATCAGAACGATCGGTGAGCTGCTGATCAGGGCGGTGTCGGCGATCATCAGAGCCCGGGACTGGCCGCCGCTGAGGGAGGTAACCGGGCTTGTCTCCTCAAACCGCTCGCCGGCGAGACTGTTGGCCCACTCCATCGTCTCCCGCACCACCTGTGTGGCGTTTCCCACGCCCCGACTCTCGGCGTGGAGCTCGAGAAACTCCCGGACCCGAAGGTCGATCACGAAGTTCATATTCTGGGAGAGCTGAGCCACCAACCCCTGGCGTCGTCGCTCTCCCGGTTTGCGACCCCGCCCGTTGAGCAGTACCCGGCGTCCCGTCGGGCTGTCCCCGTCGGCGAGCCATTCGATATCCCCGAGGAGGCGACTCTTTCCCGATCCCGTGGGCCCGACAATGCAGACGACCTCCCCGGGAGAGAGGCGGATCGAGTCAAACTCCTCGCTCCTGCCCTGCTTGTCCCGCCCCGGAAGGATCAGGAGCTCCGAGAGTGGCGGCTCCTGTTCGGTGAGAAGCGCCTTTGCCGCGAGGTACTCCTCGACGGCCTTCTCCGCCCCCTCGGGAGTTATCCCTGCCGCCGAGGAGTGCTCCTCCCCGAGGCTCGCCACCGCCTCCGACAGGGTCAGGGAGAGTCGTTCTCCTGAAAGGAGACCCCAACTCTTGAGAAGCTCCTGAGCCTCCGGTTCAGCGGCGAGAAGCTGTGCAACTGTCGCACTCATGAGGTACTCCTTTGAAAGAGAGCTTTTTTCACGTTTCCGACCTGATGAGCCTCCCCGATCCGACGCTCACCGAGGCAGTAGGAACAGACAGCCGAAGGCATGGCGAATCTCAGCTCGAGCTCACCCCTCCCGTTGCGGGAGCTCTCGGAGTCGTGGATCAGGCGGGCGAGCTCGCAGGCGCCCTGGCCGGTGAGGCCGTTAACCTGGACCACCTCGGCCCGGGGATTGACGCTTTGCACCCGGCTGAGAAAGACCTCCCGCTCCGCCTGGGAAACCACATCTCCCTTTGTGATCACGACGATGTCCGCGAGACGAAGCATGGGGCCCTGCTTTCGGGGCGCCTCGAGCCCGGAGAGGTTGTCGATGACGCAGACTCCGGTGATCGACCGCATATGAGGGGAGCACCGGTTGCACAGTCCCGCGGACTCGAGAAAGAGTGTCTGCGCTCCCTCCTCCTCCGCCCAGTCGATCGCCTCCTCAACGTTGCTCGCGAAGTAGTGGTCCGGGCAAACCGACCCGGAGAGCGCCTTGGTCGCCGGTATGCCGAGGGAGCGAAACAGCAGGTCATCGGCGGTGGCGACGCAGTCAAACTTGACCACCCCCGGTTTTGCCCCGAGGGCAACGAGCTCTGCCACGCTCTTTGCGATGATCGCGCTCTTGCCGCAGGCTGGAGGCCCGGCTACGGTTACGATGTTCATGCCGGCGCTCCGGTCCCGGCGAGGGTCGCCTCGGCGTGATTCAGGATCAACGTCAGATCCTGCTCCATGAGGAAGTCCCACCCCGGCCAGAGCAGCGGCCCCGGTAGATCCGGTTCCACAGCCGGGTGGGTGGATGGAAAGCGTCCCATCCCCCAGAGAATTTTGCCGATCTCCTCGCCGGCGACGTACCGGGCGAGTTCTTCGATCTGTGGCCTGTCGTCTCGGGTGAGCATAAACAGGGGGGCTGCGAACGCTCCCTCCCTGGGCCAGACCGGGATGTAGTTGCTCTCCTGTCTCAAGGTCGAGGCAAAGAAGTAGGGCACGACCGCAAGACCCGGCTGAGAAAGGCTGCCTTCGGATGCGACCACCTCGGAGGGGTGCATCGCCTTAAACAGGTTCCGCCTGAGGGCGTCGATACCTTCGTAGCCGAAGCGACTGAAGAGGGTCAGGACCAGGCCGTCGAACAGATCGAAGTCCCCCAGGGGTACCGAGAGCATCCCCTCGTACCGGGGAGACAGGATCTCCTCCCAGCTTGCGGGAACCGGCCGCTCACCGAGGACCTCGGGATTGGCGAGAATGATCGCCGGGACGCTGCCGATGACGGTGTAGTGTCCCTCCGGGTCGGCAAGACCCGCTTCCCGGGCACAACGGTTCGGCTCACGCCACTCTGTGTACCCTCTGAAGGCAGCTGAGTTTCTGAAACCGAGGACCGTGGGATCGGTAAAAAAGAGGCGGTATCCCGCCGCAAGGAGGAGGTCGGGGAAATCGGAAATACCCATCCCCTCCCGAATGTGTCGGGCGATCCAGTCGGTTCCGGCGTAGGCGGCCTGGAACTCGCTTTTCACCGCCACTCCCCGGGCGCGGCTGACCCTCTCGGCGACGTCGTTGATGCTCTCGCTCAACGGGAGCCGCACCGGGCAGGGCAGCATCCCCGCGAGCCAGAGATCCTCCGGGTCCCGACGGGGAGAGCCGCTTTCCGAGTCGATCGCCTCGTTGAGCTGAGCCGCGAGGAGCTCCGGGTCGAGCCCCTTCATATTCGCCGCCATGGCAAGCGTAATTGAAGCGCCTATCCTCTGCAGGTTATCCTTCTGTCCCAGGGCGGGAAAACCTGAACCCGCGAGGCGGCGTAGCGCCTCGGGGTACCGTTCAGCTATCTCATGAAGGGTCGTATCCTTGGTTATCATGGGTCCAAGAGTAGCGGGGCTGTTGAGATACCGCCTTGATGCAGGTCAAGGGAGAGTGATTTTGTCGGATATCCGAGCGCTTCTGAGTCGGGTCGAGGTTTTCGAAGGGCTCGGAGCGCAGATGCTCGACCGGGTAGCCGAGCGGATTACAGTCGAGTTCCTCCCCCGGGGCAGAACGCTCTTTACCGAGGGAGAGGAGGGCAGCTCCTGCTTCATCCTCGCCATGGGGACGGTCAAACTGAGCCGCCTCTCCCCGGAAGGAAAGGAGGTGGTGGTTCGCATCGTCCGCCCCGGGGAGCTGTTCGCGGAGGTTGTTCTTTTCGGGGACGATCGCTACCCGGTGACGGCGGTTACCACGGGAGACGCGAATCTCCTGCGCCTTCCGAGACGGGAGCTGCATCAGCTCCTCGAAGCTCAGGACTTCCGGGAGGAGTTTTTCGCTAACCTCATGCAGAAGCTCCGCTACCTCACAGACCAGCTCTTTGTTCTCACATCCATGGACGTGCAGCAGCGGTTTGCCCATTTTCTCGAAGAGCGCTTCGGGCGCCGGGAGACCTACAACCTCCAGCTCACCAAACGGGAGGTCGCCTCCGCTCTCGGAGCGGTGCCGGAGACCTTCTCCCGTATGCTCAACCGCCTCAAAAAGGAGGGGCTTGTCCGCTGGGAGCGGGAAGTTCTCGAGGTTTCCCGGGAATTCTGGCTCCGCTATGGCGGACCCCGGGGCGAATAGTGGAGAATTATATCCGTACGATAGTACCTTTCGTATATCGGAAGGAGGTGCTCCCCATGAGTTTCGGAAGATTATTAGGTGAAGCGATCGTCCTGGGACGTAAGTATCCGCTTATCTACCTGCCGGTCCTGGCGGTCGCGCTGCTGGTCGGCTTGCTGATGGCCCTCTTTTTCGGCGGTCCCGGCGCGCTGCCTCCCGGGGTGGGTACCGCCCTCTCCGAGTCGGAGGGTGTGATGTCAAACTTCTGGGGGATGGCAGTCTGGGCCATTGTCGCGGGGGTTCTCGTTGTGGCGGGACACACCCTTACGGTTATCATGGCGGGACAGGTGTTGCGTGTCGGCACCGCATCCCTGAGAGAGGGCGTCGAGCAGGCGCGGGCACGGCTGGTGCCGCTGCTCATCGCCGCGGGGGCGACGGCGCTTCTGGTGGGGATCGGATTCGTCCTCTTTGTACTGCCGGGGCTCGCCATCGGGTTCTTTCTTCTGTTTACCTTTGTGGCTGTCGCCCTCGAGGGGTACCCGGCGCTCGCCGGCATGCGCAAGAGCTTCGTGGTGGTCAAAAACCGGATCTCCGACGCCTTTGTCTTTTACCTGCTCCTGATCGCCCTGGGAGTGCTCTTCGCTCTTTTCAACCAGATACTCCTGTTTATCCCGATCATCGGGGGTATTCTGAGTCTGGTGTTGAGCGGACTCTACTCAGGCTACGTCTCGACCCTCGTCGTTCTCGGCTACCGGGAGCTGAACTCCTCGGGCCTCGACCTGGGCGGCTCCTCGCCGCAAACCGGCGAGGCCGGCAGCCGGGGCGACACCACCGGCGACGGCGAGGGGGAGACGGGGGAACCGGGGGAGCAGTAGCCGTCCGCGGGGCTTGAAGGATCCCCGGACCTCCCGGCTTGAAGGTCCGGGAGGCTACCCATACACTCTACACGCAAACTATGGCACGTCAAACACACTACCGGGTCTGGCCCGGCCACCCCTATCCTCTCGGTTCCACCTGGGACGGGAGCGGCACTAATTTTGCCCTCTTTTCCGCGTACGCCGAGAAGGTGGAGCTCTGTCTCTTCGAGGAGTCCCGGGGCCGGGAGGTAGCGAGGCTGACGCTTCCGGAGTACACCCACGAAATCTGGCACGGCTATCTGCCGGACGTGAGACCGGGGCAGCTCTACGGTTACCGCGTCTACGGCCCCTACGACCCGTCCGCGGGCCACAGGTTCAACCATCACAAGCTCCTTCTCGATCCCTACGCCAAGGATTTCAGCGGAAGGATCCGGTGGCACGACTCCCACTTCGGCTACATCCTCGGTGACGAGGATGAGGACCTCTCCTTTGATACCCGGGACAGTGCCGCCTACACGCCTAAGTGCCGGGTCGTTGACCCCGCGTTTACCTGGGGGGAGCAGCGACGTCCGAGAACCCCCTGGGACCAGAGCATCATCTACGAGTTGCACCCCCGGGGCTTTACCATGCTGAACCCCGGGATTCCCGAGGAGGCGCGAGGCACCTTCGGCGCCCTCAGCTACCCCGAGGTGATAGGGTACCTTCGCTCCCTCGGGATTACCGCCGTGGAGCTCCTGCCGACCCACGCCTTTATCCACGACCGGCACCTCATGGAGAAGGGGCTGGACAACTACTGGGGCTACAACACGATAGGCTTTTTTGCACCCCACCCGGAGTACCTCGGCCAGGGAGGCTTGCGGGAGTTCAAAACCTTTGTACAGCTCCTCCATGACGAGGGGATCGAGGTAATTCTTGATGTCGTCTACAACCATACCGCCGAGGGAAATCACCTCGGACCAACCTTTAGTTTCCGGGGTATCGACAACCGTTCCTACTACTACCTCCTCGACAGCGACCAGCGCTACTACAACGACTTCACCGGGACGGGAAACGCCCTGGAGCTCCGCCACCCCCAGGTCCTCCGCATGGTTACCGACTCCCTGCGCTACTGGGTGGAGGAGATGCGGGTCGACGGGTTTCGTTTCGACCTGACCACGACCCTCGCCCGGGTCGAGGGAGCCTACGATCAGCACGCGGGGTTTCTCGACGTCCTTGCCCAGGACCCCGTCCTCTCCGGGATAAAGCTGATCGCCGAGCCCTGGGATACCGGTCCGAACGGCTATCAGCTTGGTTCCTTTCCTCCGGGCTGGTCGGAGTGGAACGACCAGTACAGGGACACGGTGCGTCGCTTCTGGAGAGGGGACCCGGGGCAGATACCGGAGCTCGCCTCCCGGCTCGCCGGGTCGAGCGACATCTTTAACAGACGCGGCCGTCGCCCCTACGGGAGTATCAATTTTGTCACCGCCCACGACGGCTTTACCCTCCGGGATCTGGTCAGTTACAACCAGAAGCACAACGAGGCGAACGGGGAGAGTAACCGGGACGGCTCGGACAACAACCACAGTTGGAACTGCGGTGTCGAGGGGCCTACGGAGGACCCGGAGGTGCGCAGGCTCAGACTACAGCAGATGCGTAACTTCCTGTTCACCCTCCTTCTCAGTCAGGGCGTGCCGATGGTGACCGCGGGAGATGAGATCGGCCGGAGCCAGGGAGGCAACAACAACGCCTACTGCCAGGATAACCAGATCTCCTGGATGCCGTGGATGGAGGTCGACGAGGACGGGAAGGAGCTGCTTCAGTTTTTCCAGGCCCTCGTGAGGCTTCGCAAGGAGCACATCGCCTTTCGCCGCTCCCGCTTTTTCCATGGTGCCGCGATTCCGGGAACCCAGGTCAAGGATGTGACCTGGTACACGCACCGCGGTGAGGAGCTCACCGACGAGGCGTGGCAGCGGCCGGAGCGAAAGGCGCTCTCCGTGCTCATAAGCGGTGAGGCGGGCTCCCGCTTTCTTACCGAGCGGGGGGAGCCGGAGCCGGACGACAGTTTTCTTCTCTTCTTCAACTCCTCCGCACAGGATCTCACCTGGTCTCTCCCGGACGACGGTCACAGTTGCTGCTGGCGCATCGTCGTGGATACCGGTCTCTGGCCCGCCCCGGTGGAGGTCAATCCGACCGGGGAAGGTGGTAAGCTCTCCCAGTTCCGGGCAGGCAGTGAGCTCCGTCTGCCGGGACGCTCGGCGCAACTGTTCGTTCGACACCAGGAGTATTTTTAGATTTCCGAGAAAGGAGCCCCCATGGGCAGAGCTGGTCTTCCAGTAGATCTGACTTTCGGTCCCACCCTCGAGGCGGAGGGAACACGGTTTCGCCTCTGGGCACCAAGCGCCCGGCGGGTGGAACTTGTCGTTCATCACGCCGTCTCCCCCGACCCGGAGCACCAGAAGGTAGGCGAGCTGGTGGGTAATCCCCTCGAGCTGGCCCGGGACGGCGAGGGCTGGTACGAAAGCGACCTCCTTCCCCTCGCCGCGGGCACCACCTACGCCTTCCGGATAAACGGGGAGATAGAGGTTCCCGATCCCGCCTCCCGGTTTCAGCCCGAGGGCGTCCACGGCCCGAGCGAGATCATCGATCTGTCCGCCGCCCCGGGAGCGGGGGGCGCGCCGGTCACCGGTCGCCCCTGGGAGCAGACGGTTATCTACGAGCTGCATCCCGGCGCCTTCAGCCGTGAGGGTACCTACGGGGGTATCACTGGTGCCCTCGACCATCTTGTCGACCTCGGCGTTACAGCGGTGGAGCTCATGCCGATAAGCGCCTTTCCCGGGAGACGCAACTGGGGGTATGACGGGGTGCTCCCCTACGCTCCCGCCGCGGCCTACGGAAGGCCGGAGGAGCTGTTTGCCCTGATCCGGGCCGCCCACGACCGGGAGCTCACCCTGTTTCTCGACGTGGTCTACAACCACTTCGGTCCCGATGGTAACTACCTCCACCTCTACGCACAGCCGTTTTTCACCGACCGCTTTGATACCCCCTGGGGGGCAGCTATCGACTTCGGTGTCGATGAGGTGCGCCGCTTTTTTCTGGAGAACGCCCTCTACTGGACCATGGTCTACGGCTTTGACGGGCTGCGGATCGACGCGGTCCACGCGATCCGGGACGAGTCGCCGCGCCATTTTGTGGACGAACTCGCCGGGAGGGTGAACGAGGCTGCAACCGGAAGCGGGAGGGGTCGGAAGGTCCACGTAGTGCTCGAAAACGAGGAGAACCAGGCGAGCCGCATCCCCCCTGCCACGGGGCAGTGGAACGACGATATTCACCACCTCCTCCATGTGCTTATAACCGGCGAGGATGAGGGCTACTACATCGACTATCAGGAGGAGCCTCACCGCGGCCTCGCCAGAGCCCTCGCCGAGGGGTTTTGCTATCAGGGAGAGCCATCCCGCCACCGCAACGGGGCAGTTCGGGGAGAGAGATCCACGGCTCTTTCCCCGACAGCCTTTGTCGCCTTCTCCCATAATCACGATCAGATCGGAAACCGGGCTATGGGAGAGCGCCTCACGACCCTTGCCGGCTCCTCCCGGATGCTCGAGGCGGTGGAGGCGCTTGTGCTTCTATCACCCCAGACCCCGATGCTCTTTATGGGGGAGGAGTGGGGGAGTGAACGCCCCTTTCTCTTTTTCTGTGATTACCAGGGTGATCTCGCTTCGGCGGTCCGGCAGGGGCGGCGCAGGGAGTTTGCGGGCTTCAGCGCCTTTGAGGATGAGAGCGCCCGGGCCCGGATCCCCGACCCCAATGATCGAGAGACGTTCCGTAAGAGCAGGATCGACTGGGAGCGGATGGAGACGGATGCGGGAAGGCGACGCATCGAGTTTATCAGGTCGCTTCTCGAGGCGCGAAAGAGCCGGCTCGAGCCGCTGCTTTCGGGTATCTCCGCGGGTAGTTTCGAGGGTGAGGCGGACGGGGCGATGCGGGTTCGCTGGCCTCTGGGAGAGGGGAGGTTCTGGGCGGTCTACTTCAACCTGACCCCCGCCCCTCGCAGGCTCCCCGCTTTTGATCCTCCGATGGAGGCTCAAAGGGTATTTCCGCCGCCCGGGAGCGGTGCCGGCGCGGGAGTCGAGCCCGGAACTGCCCTCGCGCCCGGAACTGCCCTCGAGCCCGGGTCTGCCCTGGCGCCCTGGAGTGTGCTGGTTCGGCTCGAGAGGGAGGTGTGGGAGTGAGCGAGAACGGTAGGGGACCACTACCTTCGGGGCCGCCGCCCTATCCCCGGGCGACGATGCGGCTGCAGTTTCACAGCGGGTTTACCTTCGAGGATGCGCGAAAGCTGGTGCCCTACATGTCGGGACTCGGCATAAGCCACGTCTACGCCTCCCCGGTACTCCAGGCGCGTCCAGGCTCCACCCACGGTTACGACATCGTCGATCATAACCGGATCAACCAGGAGGTCGGCGACCGGGACTCGCTCTACGCCTTTGCGGACGCCCTGCACGCCGAGGGCATGGGGCTCATACTCGACTTTGTCCCAAACCACATGGGGGTCGGATACGCCGATAACGAGTGGTGGCTTCACGTCCTCGAATGGGGTGAGAGCTCGCCCTACGCCCACTTCTTTGACATCGACTGGCGCTCCGCCGAGGAGAGTCTGCGGGGAAAGGTGCTGCTGCCGGTTCTCGGTGACGGCTACGGAGGGATCCTCGAGAACGGTGAGCTCCTCCTGCGCTTCGTGGCGGCTGAGGGTGCCTTCGCGGTCTTTTACTACGACCACCGCTTTCCAATCTCTCCCCGGCATTACGCGGAGATTCTCCTTGCCGGCGTCCGGGCGCTTCCAGGGGCGGAGCCTGCGCTTCGGCCGCTCATCCGGGAGTTCGGCACTCTCAGCCGTCAGCCGAGGGGCAAGGGGCGCCGGACGGCTACCCTCAAGCGCGCGCAGGAGCTCAAAGGGGCCCTCGCCCGTCTTGCGGCGGCGGAGGAGCAGGTCGCCGGAGCGTGTGAGGCGGCGTGCGCCACCTACAACGGCGAGGCGGGGGTGAGCGAGAGCTTTGACAAGCTCCACAAGCTTCTCGAGGCTCAGGCGTACCGCCCCTCCTACTGGCGCCTTGCGGCAAATGAGATCAACTACCGCCGGTTTTTCGACATTAACGACCTCGCCGGTATCAGGGTGGAGGAGCCGGAGGTCATGAACATCACCCACCACCTGATCTATCAGCTGATGCAGGACCAGGTGATCCAGGGGCTGCGTCTCGACCACATCGACGGTCTGCGGGAGCCGAAGGCGTACCTCGAACGGCTTCAGGAGGCCGCGGGCTTGAGGACGATCGGGGCCGGACGTCTCCAGGGTGCCGCGGGGTATGAAACGCCCCTGGACCAGCCGTTTTACGTAGTGGTGGAAAAAATCCTCGCCCACCACGAGCAGCTTCGGGAGCAGTGGCCGGTGAGCGGGACGACGGGCTACGAGTTTTTAGCCCTGGTGGGAGAGCTTTTTACCTCCCCTGAGAGCGAGGAGGTCCTCACGGAGATCTATAACCGTTTTACCCGGGAGGAGCGCTCCTTCAGCGAGACGGTGCTGGCGGGAAAGTACCGGGTGATGGAAGAGACGCTGCTGAGTGAGCTCAACGTTCTTGCCAACCAGTTCAACCGCCTCGCGAAACGGTGCCGCCGGACGAGGGACTACTCCCGGGGCGGGCTTCGAAGGGCGCTGTTCCAGATCGCCGCCCGCTTTCCGGTCTACCGCACCTACGTCGATGATCACGGGTGCAGCGAGGAGGACCGACGCTACATCGACTGGGCCGTCACCCAGGCGAAAAAGGCGTCCACCATGGCGGACCGCAGCGTCTTCGACTTCGTCCGCTCCGTCCTCACCACGGAGATCCTCGATGAGCTGCCAGGCTCCTTTCGCCGGAAGGAGGTGATCTCCCTGGCGATGAAGTTCCAGCAGTTCACCGCGCCGGTAACGGCAAAGTCCGTGGAAGACACCAGTTTTTATCGCTATCACCGTCTGGTGAGCAGAAACGAGGTTGGCGGCGACCCCCAGAGACTTTACGCCTCCCCCCAGGCGTTTCATATCGCCAATCGAGGAAGGCTGAGCCATTTCCCCTTTTCCATGGTCGCCACCGCCACCCATGACCACAAACGGGGCGAGGACACCAGATGTCGGATAAACGTCATCAGCGAGCGACCTGAGCGTTGGGTGCAACTTCTTGACCGGATCGAGGAGCTCTCGGAGCTCTACCTTACCGAGGAGGAGGGTCGCGTCATTCCGAGGCGCAACGACCGGTATCTTCTTTTTCAGACGATTCTCGGGACCTGGCCCTTCGAGCCGGCGCCCCCGGAGTATGAGGGGATTCTCGAGTATACCGAGCGGCTTGTTGCCTACATGCGCAAGGCGTTGCGGGAGGCGAAGGAGGAGACGAGCTGGACCAATGTCAACGAATCCTATGAGCGGGGCGTGGAGAACTACCTCCGCAGCCTCCTGAATCCCCGGGGAAGTACCGTGATCCTTCGTACCTTTCATGAGGCGGTCGGCGAGTTTGCCCTCCCCGCCGCAGTCCACGGACTCGCCGAGACACTCCTCAAGCTCACCGTCCCCGGGGTGCCGGACATCTACCAGGGGACGGAGTTCTGGGACTTCAGCCTCGTAGATCCGGACAACCGGAGAGCGGTCAATTTTACCGAGCGAATCGAGGCGCTGAGCCGGTTTCGCCGCGGGGAGGAGAGCCTCGAGGAGTTACTGAGGAACTGGAAGAACGGCGCTCTAAAGGCTTATGTGATCTACCGTTGCCTCACCCTGCGCTCCGAGCTCCCGGACCTCTTTGCCGCCGGGGAGTATGAGGGTATCGAGACCACAGGGCTCCACGCCGGGAGGCTCGTCTCCTTCCGACGGGGGGAGTCGCTCATCCTCTGCGTCCCGAGGCTTACCGCCGCCCTCCTCGAGGGTGCCGACATTCCGTTGCCCCGGGGCTGGGGGGATACCGCGTTGCAACTCGAGGGGCTCTCCGGGAGCTATCGGGAGATCTTCAGCCGCCGGCGGGTGGAGCTCTCCGGAGGCAACCTGGAGGTCGCCTCGCTTCTCGACCGGTTTCCCGTCGCCCTGCTCCTGCGGGAGACAGAGGTCTCCGCCCCTTGACCCGGGGACTCGAGGATAGGAGGCTAGGTGCACAAAGGAGGCGCTATGATTGTTCGATTAGTGACGGTTGAGGT
This sequence comes from Spirochaetaceae bacterium, assembly GCA_046541355.1. GTDB lineage: Bacteria > Spirochaetota > Spirochaetia > DSM-27196 > Alkalispirochaetaceae > CAYZHV01. The sequence continues at coordinate 5,981 of JBKHDM010000023.1, read as the reverse complement.
TCGACCGGGCCACGAAGAGGCGTTTGAGAGCGCCACGAAGCAGAACCACCGCTCCTCGCTCCTCGAGGAGGGGGTACTCCGGTTCGATGTCCTCAAGGACGCCGACGCGCCGGGACGCTACTACCTCTACGAGGTCTACCGGGACGAGGCGGCGACGGCGGCCCATAAGGAGACCGACCACTACAGGGAGTGGAAACGGGAAGTTGCCGAGTACATGGCCGGGGATCGAAGCTCCCTCACCTGCGACGTGATTGCCCCGATGGACGAGGGGCAGTGGCGGAGCTGATAAGGGTGCGAAAAAGCAGCGGTGGTTCAGGTGAGGATGAGCCGGGTTCCCCGGTGGAAGACACTCACCTTCCGGGTGGACTCGGAGATCGCCACCGATAGCGCCTCGGTTACCGCCGTGATCCCCTGGGCGGCGGCGTGCCGGGCGCCGAGGCCGGAGTCGTGCTCCGCCCTCTCCGGCTGACCCGCGAGAAACGTTCCCGCCGAGGCGATAACACCATCACCCCGTATGACGAAGGCGCCGTCTATTTTTGCAAACTCCTTGACCGTCTCCTCAAGGCTCGGGTCGAGGATGTTGCGCTCGCTCTCAGGGTATCCCCTGAAGGGATTTACGATGAGCTGACGACTCTTGCTTCTCACCGCCTGGTAATCTCCGAGGACAAAGAGCGCTCCCACCGCCTTTCCTTCTCTCCCCTCGCCGGCGAGATCTCCGGCTATCTGGAGAACCCGGGTAAGCACCGGCCGCTGGAGGTCTTCGGGTAGCTTGAGGCCGTGGAGGTCACCGGGGGACTGGAACTCTCCGGCGATATCGGTGATCCGGATCGAGTCGAGATAGCTTGAATCGGGGATGCCGAAGACGTTTATCACCACCTCCGTATCCTCGAGGTAGCCCTGGGAGAGAAGAAAAAGCAGGGCGAACTGGACGTACGTGGAGCCCCGACGGCTCTGGAAGGGGATCGTGACGTTTTCTACCGGTGGTCTCGGGGCATCGTCGCCCCTGAGACTTGTCAGGGAGGAGACGACGATCACCGGCGTCTCGGCGACCAGCCGGCGGAGGTAGGAGGCGTCGGAGATGGCGTCGGCGTGGAGAACCAGTCGGGAGTTCGGGATCTCCTGCTGGAGCCTCAGGGCGTGCTCAAAGGTGAGACGGGTGATGTCACCGCCGAGGGCGCCCCTGGCGGCGTGCACCGGAGGTTCGAAGTAGAGGAGGTCCTCATAGATATCCTGGGTGGTCCGGGCGGCGATGAGTCGCTCGTAGAGTCCCCGGTTACGCAGGCGCGCGGCGAGCTCCGCCAGCGCCCCGAGGTGGTGCGCCCGGGAGCCGATGAGCAGGGCGACGACGTGGACATTTGTTGTGCTCTGATGACCCTCCCAGGAGACGCCGTCCCTGGAGACGCCGACGGTGATCACCGTCTCCACCTCCCCTTCGAGAATCGCATGGGGAAAGGCGATACCCTCGGCCACCAGGGAGGTAACCGCCTCCTCCCGTCGGATAACCCGGTCGAGAACCTCATCCTCCCGGAGGCCCTGCCGGTCTCGGCAGACCAGCTCCACGAGTTCCGCGAGCGCTTCTTTCATCGTGGAACCGCGCAAGAATCGGCAACGCTCGGATGTCAAATAACTGTCGAGACTCACCTTTTCCTCCCGGTGGCGTTTCCAGTTCACTATACCAGGAACCCTAGGGCTCCCACTACTCCACTCTCCGCCTCCCCCGGGGGCTGTCGGTCGCCGGCCGCTTGCCAGAATCGGGAACATTCCGGTAAGGTAGCGGTGTCAGTTCAGGGACGACGCTCTGCAGCTACCCTCTCCCGGGGCATAAGGTGGTCTATGGCAGCTCCAGCTTCCCGGAGCCGGTTTATCGTTTTCGGCTTTATAATGAATCTCGCCCTCGGAGCTATCTACTCCTGGAGCGTTTTCAGGGAGCCCCTGGAGCTCCACTTCGACGCGACTCCCACCGAGAGCGGCGTGCCCTACATGCTCTTTCTCTTTTTTTTCGCCTTTTTTATGCCCCTTGGGGGCAGGCTGATCCGCAGAGTCGGACCGAAGATGACGGCGATCATCGGAAGCGCTCTGGTTGGAACCGGCTGGATCCTCGCGGGATTCAGCTCCTCTCTGACAGCCCTCGCCCTCGCCTACGGGCTTTTAGGTGGTGTCGGCGTCGGTCTCGCCTACGGTGTACCCTTAGCGGTGGCGGGGCGCTGGTTTCCCGAACGCCGGGGGGTCGCCCTCGGCCTCGCCCTCATGGGTTTCGGTCTCTCCCCACTTATCACCGCCCCCGCCGCCGCTTCAACGATCGCCTCCATCGGAGTGCTCGAGACCTTTCAAATCTCCGGGGCGCTTTTGTTCGCGCTGCTTCTCACCCTCTCCCTGCTCATGCGCTATCCCGATGAGCGGGAAGAGGCGCTTCTGCCGGCGGAGGCGAGGTGCGGTGAGGGCAGGGAGGGGGACGAAAAAGTCGAGATTGATACTGGTGAGATGGTACGGACCCGCCAGTTCTACGGGCTCTGGACTACCTACGTAATCGGCGCCCTCGTCGGTCTGACGGCGATCGGAATTACCGGTTCCTTCGCCCGCAGCAGCGTCGGACTCACCCCGCCTCAGGCTGCCCTGAGCGTTTCGGTGTTCGCGATCTGTAACGGCCTTGGTCGACCGCTTTTCGGCTATCTCACCGACCGGCTCGGGGTGTTTCGGGCAATTGTGATCGCCTTCACCCTTATCATAGCCGCCTCTGCGGCCCTGCTCATCGGGGGAGGAGGTTCCCTCGCGCTCTTTCTGATCTCCTTTGCCCTGTTCTGGCTCCTGTTAGGTGGATGGCTCGCCATAGCTCCCGCGGCGACGACGATTCTGTTCGGGGCGAGGCACTACGCCGGCAACTACGGTCTGATGTACACCGCCTACGGTGTCGGGGCGGTCGCGGGGACCCTGCTCTCAGGGCAGATCAACGAGCTGTTCGGAAGCTATCTCTACACCTTTTATCCGGTGATCGCCCTCTGTCTCGTCGCTACCCTGATAGCCGCCTTCACCCTGCGCAGACCGGTGAGTATCTGAGCCGGCTTTGCCCCCCCCGGGCCATCCCCGGCGCATGTCACACCCTCTGGTCTCTGAGGGGGGTCTGACCTCGCCGATTCTCACTTCTGCGGCCCGGGACGCCATCGCTCCGCTGCTCCTCCTCCCTCCTCGATTTGGCGATGCCTCGAACTCCTGAGTATGTTCGAAAGGTCCCCACCGGTCCGTGGCCGCAGCGCCCAGGCGTGAAACCTGCTTATAAGGGTATCCCGGCCCCCGGGGGTGGAGGAACAGCGAAGGAGGCAGTCTGTGAGCGACCGGAGGGAAGCCTACGAGCTCGAAAATCAGGAGTGGAGCGACTCCCTACAGTACATTATCGATACCGAGCCGCCCGAGCGGGTCCGGGAGATTCTCTCCCTCCTGCAGATCCAGGCGCAGAAGCACGGCGTGACCGTCGAATCGATCGGAAACACACCCTACATAAATACGATTCCACCGGAGAAGGAGCTCCCCTTTCCGGGAAGCAGGGAGTTGGAGCGGCGAATCAAGAGCGTCGTGCGATGGAACGCCATGGCGATGGTGGTCCGGGCGAACCGGGGATCGAGCGGTATCGGCGGCCATATCTCCACCTACGCCTCCGCGGCGACCCTCTACGAGGTCGGGTTTAACCACTTTTTCAAGGGGCCGAAGCACAAAGAGGGGCCGGACATTGTCTACTTTCAGGGCCACGCCTCCCCGGGAATGTACGCCCGCTCCTTTTTGGAGGGACGATTGACCACCACCGACATCGAGAACTTCAGACAGGAACTGCGACCGGACGGTGGACTCGCCTCCTATCCTCATCCGAGACCGATGCCGGAGTACTGGCAGTTTCCTACCGTCTCTATGGGTCTCGGCCCGATGCAGGCGATTTACCAGGCTCGCTTTATGCGGTATCTCGAGGATCAAGGTCTCAAGGAGTCGACACGGCAGAAGGTGTGGGCCTTTCTCGGGGATGGAGAGTTCGACGAGCCTGAGTCGATGGGGGCCCTCACCGTCGCCGCCCGGGAGCAACTCGACAATCTGATCTTTGTGGTGAACTGTAACCTCCAGCGCCTCGACGGGCCTGTTCGGGGCAACAACAAGGTAGTTCAGGAGCTCGAAGCCGCCTTCAAGGGGGCCGGGTGGAACGTCATCAAGGTTGTCTGGGGCTCCGACTGGGACAATCTCTTTGCCCGGGACGAGCAGGGGCTTTTGGTCCGTCGCATGGAGGAGATTGTGGACGGACAGTTCCAGAAGTACTCGGTCTCCTCCGGGGATTACATCCGCAAGGACTTTTTCGGCTCCGATGAGCGGCTGCTGAAGCTTGTGGAAAACTACTCCGACGAGCAGCTCCAGCGGATGCGCCGGGGCGGCCACGACCCGGTAAAGGTATTCAACGCCTACCACGAGGCGACGGAGAACGCCCAGGGTCCGACGGTCATTCTCGCTCAGACGATCAAGGGCTACGGCCTCGGGGAGGCCGGGGAGGGGAGAAACGTCACCCACTCCCAGAAGAAGCTCAACGAGGAGGAGCTGCGCCACTTCCGGAGTCGCTTCGGTATTCCGGTCTCCGACGAAGCGCTCAAGGAGGCGCCCTTCTACTCCTTCCCCGAGGAGAGCGAGGAGGCAAAGTACATGCACAAGCGGCGGGAGGAGCTCGGTGGCTATCTGCCCAGCCGTTCCGCAGAAGGAAGGCCCCTCGATGCTCCGGAGGAAAAGATCTTTCAGGAGTTTTACAAAGGCTCCGGGGATCGTGAGGTGGCAACAACCATGGCGATCGTGCAGATGCTCAGCGGCCTGCTCAAGGACAAAAACGTCGGTGACCGGATGGTGCCGATTGTCCCGGATGAGTCGAGAACCTTCGGGATGGAGTCGCTCTTTCGGCAGGTCGGGATCTACTCCCACGTCGGGCAGAAGTATGATCCTGTGGATAAGGAGAGCCTCCTCTACTACAAGGAGGCAACCGACGGGGCGATCCTCGAGGAGGGGATCACCGAGGCGGGCTGTATGTCCTCCTTTATCGCCGCCGGCACCTCCCACTCCACCTACGGTATCACCATGGTTCCCTTCTTTATCTACTACTCGATGTTCGGCTTCCAGAGGATAGGAGACTTTGCCTGGGCCGCCGGGGATGCCCGGGCACGGGGCTTCATGGTGGGCGGTACCTCCGGTCGGACAAGCCTTCCGGGAGAGGGGCTCCAGCACGCCGACGGCCACAGCCACATCCTCGCCCTCACCATACCCTCTGTTCGCTCCTATGACCCCGCCTACGCCTACGAGGTGGCGGTGGTCCTGAAAGAGGGGTTCCGCCGGATGTATCAGGAGGAAGAGGACCTGATCTACTACATCACCGTGATGAACGACACCTACAAGCAGCCTCCGATGCCCGATGGGAGCGAGGAGGGGATTATCAAGGGGCTGTACCGCTTCAAAAAGGGCAAGAAGAAGGCGCAGGTCCACCTCTGGGGAAGCGGGGCGATTCTCAACGAGGCGATCGGGGCCGCGGAGCTTCTGGAACAGGAGTTCAACATCGCCACCGACGTCTGGAGCGCACCGGGTTACAAGCAGCTCTACCAGGACGCTATAGAGACCGACCGATGGAACCGGCTCCATCCGGAGAAAAAACCGAAAAAGCCGTACCTCACCGACTGCATGGAGGGCGAGTCGGGAGTCGTTGTTGCCGCCTCGGATTATATGAAGGCGCTGCCCCTTACCGTGAGCCCCTGGGTGCCCCTTCCGATGAGTGTTCTCGGAACAGACGGCTACGGCCGGTCGGACAATCGGGGTGCCCTGCGTGAGTACTTCGAGGTGAACGCAGCCCATATCGCCCTGGCGGCGATGCACACCCTCTACCAGGAGGGCGAGGTAGAAAAGAAGGTGGTCACCGAGGCGATCCGAACCCTGGGGATCGACCCGGAGAAGGCTGACGCCCTGGAGCTCTAAGGAGG
>JBKHDM010000022.1:0-37899 GCA_046541355.1 Spirochaetaceae bacterium | reverse complement strand
GGCGGGCCTTTTGCTTCAGCTAAGGAGGAGGTATCCCCAGGGTGGAGGACAGTAACTACGGCTTGAACCGGTTGAGCCCCATCATATTCAAAAGGAGCGGGGCGAGCGGCTTCACCTTCTTCTTCTTTTTCAGGTCAATCTTGATACCCGTCTTCTTGTGAATCGTGATCGCATGGGTCTCAACAAACTCGATCAGTGTTCCGTCAGGGTCCTCAATGTAGGAGAAACGGCCTCCCGCCTCCCCCATCTGGAAAGTCTCATCAGAGTCGACAGTAAAGGGATAGCCCGCCGCGCTACACCTCTCCTTTAGCTCCTCCATACCCCAGACGTCAAAGCAGAGATGGATGAAGCCGAGATCGCCCCACTGCCTGCCGGCAAAGATCGGTGTGCCCGTCGCACCCTCGACCTCTATCAGCTCGATCCGGTTTGGGGCGAAAAGTGCGCTGAACCAACCGACTGCCGGAGCGCTGCGCTCAAGGAGCACCCGCCGCAGCTTCTGATCACCTCCGGGCAGGCCGGAGAGATCCGCAAAAGTTCCGTGCCGGTCGTAGACAGTTCGATCGAATCCCAATACATCCCTGTATAGGCCGAGGCTCGCCTCGAGATCGCTCACCGAGATCAGGACCCCTTCTACACCGCCGGTGTTGGTCTTCTGTCTCCCGAAGAACTCACTCGGCTCAGCGTAGATCACATCGAAGTGATTTCCGTACGGGTCCCGAATAAAAAAGTGCTCCTTGCCGTCAGGAGCTTGCACGATTCCGGCGAGGGGCTCACCCTTCGAACCTTTAAGGGAAGAAAAGGCGGTCGCGATCTGGGAGCTCTTTATGCGAACCGCGAAAATTCCAGGGTCTCCGAGACGCGGCGCTTCGGTTGGGGGTTGCGGTGTCCGACTGGTGTATTGCCAGATTTCGAAACCGCCGCCACCGGCGAGATTGATCGCCAGGGCCGCATCCCGGCTCTCGACGCTTCCTCCGGTGTATCGAGTCATGAAAGGAGCCGGAGCGGCCTCGCGAAATACGGAGACATCCATCCCGAAGGCCCGAGCATAAAACGACCACGCTTCCTCGAGCTTCGGTATACCGATCCCCACCTGCTGAATTCCGCCAAAGGTGTAACTCATCTCGCTTCTACCCCTTATTCGTAAAAACTGACAACATCTCTAAAAAAACAGTGCCAGCCAATGGACCGTCACAAATAGAACCATCGCTGCCCGGGCCCAGCCGCTCGACACTCGTGCCGCTCCCTCGATAAGTGTAACCTCCTGAGTAGGCACACCCGGAGCGTAGATGGAGGAGAGCGCTTCGTCAACGCTTGCGATTACCCTCCGCGCCTCGATTCGGTGCTCTCCCTCCATTATCCGTTCGAAATAGAAAAACAATCGCGCCACCAGCCCCCCAAGACGCCCGGGAAGCTTAAGGTCGGAGCGGACCGAAAAAAGCGAGATGAACACGAGTCCCACGATGGTGAGCCCTTTGAGAAGACCCTTTCGCAGCGCCGCCTCCGTAATCGGCAGCGGGCCGACCTCAACAATTACCCGTCCCATCGGCACAAGGAGATGAAAGAAGGTAATAGAACTAACCATGACAAGAAAATAGAGCCACTTGATCCGCTTACCTGCTACCGAAGCGAGGGCAGCAAAGAGAAGCACCTGGGCGAGACGGACGTAAAGGTTGTCTTGGAGCAGGTAGGCCGGCAGCGTGACTGCCCCGGTGAGAAAAAGATGGAGAGCGCTGAAGTTCTCTCTGAGCAGCCTATGCTGGCGCCGTATACTCACGACGTACCCCCACGAGCCAGACGGAGTGATTAAAGAACCGCTGCGCGAAAATGCCGATGGCAAGACCGCTTCCACTTCCCAGAGTGAGAAACAGCGGGGCGATAATCCATGCTGTGGTCCCAAATATAAAGTGGACCGACAGCAGCACTTGGACCACATTGCTCGCCAGAGCACCGAGGATGCTCACCCCTACCAGGGAGATTCGCTTCCCGCCGAGGCGATGGGCGAGAAGCATTACAAGACCACTTGAGAGGGAGCCTGCGAGGGAAAAGAAAAAGACATAGGAGGCGAGCGTCCCGTTGATAAGCCCCTGCCCGAGAACCTTGAGGAGGACAAGCATCAGGGTGTGGCGGACCCGGAAGAACGGGAGCGTCACGATGATCGGCAGGTTCGCAAGGCCGAGACGAAAGAAAGGAATCGGTTTAGGGATAATGTATTCTATAGTCGAAAAGAACAGAGAAACCGCACCAAGGAAGGCGATCAGTTCAAGGGAGGAATCCCGGCGTGAGCTTTCAATCATTCTCGCTGAAGTTAGGAGATCACCAACGTAAGGTCAACTGCGGAAGACCTGAAGTGTCCTCCACCCTGGGGATAGAAACTCTCTACCTCTTGTTCTGTCCGCTACCTGAATAACAAAAGACGCAATCTCTCATTTGAGGACGGCTGATCCATGGCCAACTGCTATAAGCAAAAGGAGTTACCGAGCCTTTCATCCCCAGGGTGGAGGACAGTACAGACAGACTGAACGCGGCGGGATTCGAACCCACGACCTCTGCCTCCGGAGGGCAGCGCTCTATCCAGCTGAGCTACGCGTCCGACAGCTGCTACTCTACTCGAACAGCCGCTTTCGGTCAATCAAGTACCGCCTCGACCTGAGGACGCCGACGTCACACCGCCTGTTGCGCACCGCTGAAATGGCGTGTTACAGTCCCTGCCCAGACGACCGCACCATCGCCGGCGAGAAATGAGATGCCAAGTAGAAAGAAAGCCTCCCCCTTCCCTCCCTACCTCCTGGTGATTCTCTCGATCCTGGCCGGTTCCCTCGGCTGGGAGGTCCTCGTTTCCCTCCTCGCCCTCCTCGGTCTCCCTCTCGAGCTGTCCACCGGACCGGTCGGCTTTGACGCAGGGGTCCTGTCGGTCTACATGGAGGTGAATCCGGGCACCTTTATCGGCCTTTTTCTCGGCTACCGGGCAGCCCAAACCCTGGGGAGCACCGGCACGCCCCGAAAGAGGCGCTCCCCTTCCGGCAGCCGAACCTCCGGCAGCCGCGCCTCCGGCAGCCGTGGAAGCTCTGCCGCCCCCCGTACCACAGCAGCCATCGGTGGCCCGGGCGGCTCCGAGGAGAGCTCAGGTGGCTGAGCGGATCACCCTCGCCTCCGCCTCCCCCCGACGCACTGAGATCCTCACAGCTCTCGGCATACCCCACCTCACCCTCCCGGCGAACATTGACGAGGAGTCGGTCACCGGCGCCCCGGCGGCAGTTGCGCAGCTTCTCGCGGGTCAAAAGGCGGCGGCTGTCTCTGATATCTCGACAACCCGTCTGCTCCTGGCGGCGGACACTGTCGTGGCCGTGGGGGATGACGCCCTCGGTAAGCCGAAAGACCGGGACGACGCCCATCGGATGCTCGATCTCCTCCAGGGGAGGGTGCACCAGGTTCACACCGGGGTCTGTCTCGCAGACACCCTTCGGGGCGAGCAGATCGAGGGACTCTCTACTACCCTGGTTCACTTCTCACCCCTGAGCAAAGAGGAGATCCGCTGGTATCTCGACAGCGGGGAGTGGGAAGGCGTGGCCGGAGGCTACCGGATCCAGGGCCTCGGGAGCTGCCTGATTCCCCGGATCGAGGGATCCTACAGCGGGGTGATGGGGTTGCCAATCCAGACACTTTACTCTATGTTGTCCCGGTATCAATTCACATGGACCGATTGAGGAACCCATGTAGACTCCGTTCCACCGGCAGGTGGTAACGAGAATTAGAAGAGAAGGAATCCGGGGTTGAGGCGACCCGAACTGGAAGCAGAGGTGCGCCCGCCTCCTTGAGGTGACCCCGGATGCAAGGAGGATGACGTGGCAGTAGTCACAATGAAAAACCTTCTGGAGTCCGGCGTACACTTCGGACACCAGACCAAGCGATGGGATCCCCGGATGAAGCCCTACATTTTCGCCGAGCGAAACGGGATCCACATCATTGACCTGCAAAAGACGATCGGTGCGATCAAAGAGGCGTACACCGCAGTCCGTCAGACAGTGCTTCAGGGCAAGTCGGTGATGTTCGTCGGCACCAAGAAGCAGGCACAGCAGGCAATCGAGCGTGAAGCTCAGAGCTGCGGTATGTTCTATGTGAACAACCGGTGGCTCGGCGGTATGCTCACAAACTTTTCGACAATTCGGCGCTCTCTTCTCCGCCTTAAGAAGCTCGAGAAGATGGAAGTCGACGGAACCTTCGAAAGCCTTACCAAGAAAGAAGTTGCCAAGCTCAACAAGGAACGTCTGCGCCTCGAGAAGAACCTCGGCGGGATCAAGGAGATGAAGGATCTGCCGGGGATCATCTTTGTCATCGATACTCGCAAGGAGGCGATCGCCGTGGCCGAGGCAAAGCGGGTCGGTATTCCGATCGTTGCTGTTGTCGACACCAACTGTGACCCCACCGGCATCGACTATCCCATTCCAGGCAACGACGACGCGATCAGGGCGATAAACCTCTTCACTTCGATCATCTCCCAGGCGGTCATCGAGGCTGACAACGAGATCGGCCTCGAGGTTATCGAGAGCCTCCAGGATGAGGACGAAGAGATCGATACGGGGATCCGCGACGAGGAGAGCCGGGAGATAGAGACCGCCACTATCGGCGGTGACGGCGATGAGGAGGAGGCTGAAGAGAGCTTTACCGCCGAGGACTACTCCGACTACGAGCCCGAAGAGGGGGAGGAACAGGAGAAGTCGGACGAGGCGAAGCTCCCTGAGGACGAGGTCGTCGACGAGGCTGGTATCGACGAAGAAGAGCTCTACGAGGAATAACGATGGCAGAGATTAAAGCAGCAGACGTAAAAAAGCTCCGGGAAAAGACCGGAGCGGGCCTCATGGATTGTAAGAAGGCGCTCACCGAGGCGGGGGGCGATTTCGCCGCCGCGGAAAAGCACCTCAAGGAGCTCGGTCTCGCCGCAGCCGCAAAGAAGAGCGGCAGGGCAACCAACGAGGGTCGGGTCTTTACCCGGATAGAGGGAAACAAGGCTGTCATCCTCGAACTCTCCTGCGAGACCGACTTCGTCGCTCGAAACGAAACCTTTATAAAGCTCGGCGAGGATATCTGCGGCTATATCATAGAACACGGGGTCGCCGAGACCGACTCGGAGATGGACAAGATGGTCCAGGAGACTATCAGCACCATCAAAGAGAACATGGGTATCCGTCGGTTCAAGCTCCTCGAGAAAAAGGATAACGAGGTCTTTGTAGACTACATCCATGGCGAGAGCGGTAACATCGGCGTTATCGTCCAAATTGGCGCCGACCCCGCCTCCGCCCTCGAGGAGGAGGCAGTCAAGCAGTTCAGCTTTGACGTCGCCCTCCACGTTGCAGCCTTCAACCCACAGTTTCTCTCTCCCGATACCGTTGACCAGAGCTACCTCAGGGAACAGGAAGAAATATTCCTGACCCAGGCAAAGAACATGGGCAAGCCGGAGAAGGTTATCCAGGGCATCGTTCAAGGCAAGCTGAAGAAGCATCTTTCCGAGATCTGCCTGACTAATCAGCCCTTTGTAAAGGATGACAAAAAGTCCCTCTCCCAGGTTTCCGAGGAGGTCGGCAAGGCGACAGGGGCCAAGGTATCCGTGGTAGACTTCACCTATTACAGCGTGGGTCAGGAGTAATCCGCAAGGAGGCGCCAGATGCAACAGGTAATCTCAGACGCTGAGAGCCGGATGAAGAAGTCCGTGGCAGCGATGCATGAAGAGTTCGACACCATTCGAACCGGGCGCGCCTCGGCGGCCCTCTTTGAGCGCATAAAGGTTGAGTACTACGGGAACCCCACTCCCCTCAATCAGGTCGCCTCGATCAGTATCCCTGAGTCCCGGCTGGTAGTAATCCAGCCCTGGGACAACGGGTTGCTCCAGGAGATCGAGAAGGCTATCCAGAAATCGGAACTCTCTCTCAACCCGAGCAATGACGGCAAGGTTATCCGCATCAACATTCCTCCCCTCACCGAAGAGCGTCGAAAAGAGTTCGTCAAGATTGCCAAGAACATGGCGGAGCAGTCCCGGGTTGCGATCCGGAACATCCGCCGGGACGCAAACGACGAGCTCAAGAAGCAGCAGAAGGCCGGGGATATCAGTGAGGATGACGCAAAGCGTGGGGAGGATGAGATTCAGAAGCTCACCGATACGTACGTGGAAAAGATCAACGCCGCCGTCGAGGAAAAAGAAAAGGAAATCCTGGAGATCTGATGTCTGAGGCTACCGTCCAAGCACGTCCACCGCGCCATGTCGGCATCATTATGGACGGGAACGGCCGGTGGGCGGTTCAGCGGAATCTCCACCGTACCCAGGGCCACCGGGAGGGTATCGAGGCGGCAAAACGGGTCGTCCTCGCCGCGATCGATCTCGGGGTGGAGTACCTCTCCCTCTACGCTTTCTCCACGGAGAACTGGCGTCGCGCGGAGGACGAGGTCGCCTTTATCATGGGGCTGGTGGCACGAAACCTCCGGGACCAGTATGACTTCTACCGGGAAAACCGAATTAAGCTATACCACTCCGGCGACATCGAGCGCCTTCCGCCGGAGGTGCGATCGGAAATCATCGCGGTTACAGAGGACACGAAGGAACATGACCGGATCAAGGTGAATCTCGCGGTCAACTACGGCGGTCGTAATGAGATCGTCCGCGCGGTAAATCGGTGGCTTCACTCGGAGGGGCCCGAGGAGTGGCTCGATGAACAGGCGCTGGCGGCTCACCTCGATCTGCCGGAGTTTCCAGACCCTGATCTGATAATCCGAACGGGCGGAGAGATGCGCACCAGCAACTTTCTGCTCTGGCAGGCGGCCTACGCGGAGTTCTACTTCAGCGACCGCCTCTGGCCTGATTGGGAGCAGACCGATCTGAAGGCCGCCGTGGAAGCCTTCATGCAGAGAAAACGCAACTACGGCGGGATGCGATGACAAATGTGGTCAGAAGGGTGCTCGTGTTCTTTCTGGGATTGCCCCTGCTGGCGGCAAGCGTCTTCGCCTTTCCACAACAGAACCACCCACTCTTTATCGCGATAGCTGTGGTCGCCTCGGCGATGAGTGCCCTCGAGCTGAAGACCTTCTTTCCGGTCGAGCATACAGGCTACAGGGGCAGCTCCCTGGTTTTTCTCCTCATCGGAGGGGTTCCACCGCTGGTGGCGGCTCTGGTTGTAGTCTTTGAACTATCCCTTTTCTATTTTACCGCTCTGTTCGCGGTTATCGTCGGCCTGACTCTGAGCGTTCAGGTTCTCCGCCACAGCCCGCAGGAGTTTGTCGGCATAAACGGCACGATTACATCCCACCTCTTTGTCTCCCTCTACCCCGGGTTGCTTGCTGCTCACGTCGTCTTTATGACCGATCTTCCGATGAGTTCGCTTGTGCTACTCCTCTATCTGTTGAGTGTGTATCTTAACGACAGCATGGCCTACGTCACTGGAATGCTCCTGGGAAGGCGCAGTCGGCCGCTTCTGGCAATCAGCCCTAACAAAACCCGGGTCGGTTTTTTCGGCGGTTTCCTCTCATCGGTTCTGACCACCCTTCTTGCGGCCGAGGTCCTGCCGCAGCTTCTTCCCGGTTCCTGGCTAAAAGCTCTCCTGTTCGGAGCGCTCATCGGCGTTGTGACCATCGCCGGTGACCTGGCGGAGTCGGCCCTCAAGCGATCCGCGGAAATCAAGGACTCCGGCAATCTGATTCCCGGACGGGGTGGGCTGCTCGACTCGATTGACTCGCCCCTCTTTGTGGCGCCTTTCTTTTTCTACGCGTATCAGTTGCTCTATGTACTCTAGGGAGGCGTAATGGTTGGCAGTATTCTGATCGGCCTCATCGGCCTTGGTCTGGTCGTTTCGGTCCACGAGTTCGGACATCTCCTCGCGGCGAAGGCGGTAGGTATAGAAGTCGAGGCGTACTCCGTCGGTTGGGGAGCCAAGCTCTTCTCCTTTACCCGAGGCGGTACGGAGTATCGCCTCTCGGCTATACCCCTCGGGGGCTACTGCAAAATGAAGGGAGAGCACGCCCTCACCGAGGCGTGGCAGCAGGACAGCGGATCGATCCCTAAGGAGGAGGGTGCCTTTTACAGCGCCACGCCGGTTCAGCGGATCTTCGTTCTCATATCCGGCCCCCTGGTAAATCTCCTCTTCGCGGTCCTTGTCTTTGGCGTCGTCGCCTGGGCGGGGTACACCGTACAGACCTTTTCGAACCGGATAGTGCTGGCAAGCGAGCTCACCGATGAGGACGCTCCCGCAGACCAGGCGGGGCTGGAGACGGGCGACGAGATCCTTGCCATCGATGGGGAGGAAGTCCGCTCCTTTCGGGAGATCCAGGAGAAGGTAGGTCAGTCACCACAGAAGCGTTTGGAGATGCAGGTCCAGCGCGGGAGCGAGCGCCTGACCGTTGAGATCACCCCGAGGCTCAATCGGGAGACCGGCGCAGGCCAGATCGGAATCTACCCTTGGATAGACCCGGTCGTCGCGGAGGTCGGTAGCGGCTCCGCCGCCGAGGTCGCGGGGCTTCAGCCTGGAGACCGGATTACACGGATCGGTGGGGAGGCGGTGGAAAACTCCATCGATCTCCTCATGGCTCTCGAAACCGACAGCGGCAACCAGGAGATATCCTGGGAGCGGGACGGCTCACCGATGAGCGCAGTGATCACCCCAGGTGAGAACGAGGCGGGAGAACCGTCCATCGGTATCAGTTTTCAGCCCCTGGAGCTCCGGATCCAGGAGGAAGGCCCGATCCGGGCGGCGGGACGCGGCTTTGAACAGACCACCGAGACCCTCGTACTGGCGGTACGAAGTCTCGGCCTGCTCTTTGCCGGAATCGATCTCTCCCAGGCTGTCGCCGGCCCGGTGAGGATCACCTACCTCGTCGGAGAGGTTGCCCAGCAGGGCTTCCAGTCAGGAATCGCTCAGGGGCTCATTCAGTTCTTCAACTTCCTGAGCCTCATCAGCGTGATGCTCTTCTTTATGAACATGCTTCCGATACCCGTTCTCGACGGAGGACAGATACTGCTGTCCGCCTTCGAAGGCGTTACGCGAAAGCCCCTGCGACCGAAACTGGTCTACCGGTATCAGATGATCGGGACGGCGATCGTCCTCCTGATTATCGGATTCGCCTTTTTTAGTGATATCCTCTTTCTTTTCCGTCAGTAGGAGGTTAAGCGTGCGCCGGCGTACAGCATTCGCACTCGTTCTGCTTCTCGTCTCAACCCTCCACGCCGAGGGGGTCCTGTTACGCACCTCCCACGTCGACACTGTTTCGGCGATGGTCTACGACGAGGACCGGGATCACCTCATCACCGGTGGGGTTGACGGTAAGGTAAAGCTCTGGGATCTCGAAGAAGACTCCCTGCGAGCGTCGACCCAGATCTCAAACCTGGCGATACTCGACGTCGCGCTTCACCCGAGCAGACCGGAGGTTGCCCTGGTCGAGTCCGATGAGAACCGCCGCTACCGCCTGACGGTCTGGAACTGGGAGAGCGGTGAAATCCGCTACACCCACAATCTCGACTCCCAACCACTTCATCTCGCCTACTCTCCCCGGGGCAGCTACCTTGTCGTTTCCACCGCCTCCTTCCAGAGTATGAACATCTTCGATGCCCGCACAGGGAGGAAAGAGAACCTCCTCCCCCGGGGGTTCGGAATCGTTTCCTACTTCGCCGTCGCCGGAAGCGAGGCTCGGATAATGACCTACTCCGCCACGAGTGGGGAGATCATCTACTGGGATCTCCAGAGCGGATTTGAGATACAGCGCTCGGAATCTGAGCCGGGGCTTGAACAGATGACCCTTCTGGCCAACAGGCGCTACGCGGTCGCCCTACGAAACAGGACGCTCTTTCTCGTCGACGTCCTCGGTGGACAGGCGGTCGATCGGGCGGACCTCGGAGTGAGTCCTGTGGATTTGGGTCTCGAGGCCGGGGGCGAGGCAGTCTCCCTGCTCGTCCGGGAAGGCTCGGGAGAGCCGGGTTTGCGGAGCTTTGCCCTCCGAAACGGGCGGCTCAACCGACGATTTTCCACCACCGACCGGGAGATCCCCGAGGGGGTATCCCTGATTCGCTACGTCGATGGGGAGCTCTTTCTTGCCCGCCGAGACGGATCGATCTACCGGTACGGTCGCTTTCAGCGCACACCGGAGCTTTTCGCATCTAACATTATCCGCCCCGTTACCGACATCGCCCCGGGGGATGGGCAGCTGCTCATCGCGTCCAGAGATCGCCTGCTCACCCTTACCTCCGATCTGTTCAGCTCCCGGGACGCAGAGATCAGCGCGGTGGAGCAGCTCAACGACGCCTACACTCCCCTGCCCTTTTCAAGGGGGGCACGCATCACTCAGGCGCCTGATGGAACTACCTATCTCTGGAGCGAGGGCGACCGCTCCAACATCTACCGTCTCGGCCGCTTCGCCTCCCCTATATCGTTGCCCGTGGATCTCCAGGGCCGGCCAGTCTCCGTTACCGCCCGCATACCTGATCGGCTGGTGGTCTCCTACCGGGACGGTTCGGTCTCGATAATTGATGCAAACCTCGGCGCGGAGATCTACTCCGCCCAGGCCCTGGGGATCGAGACCGCCATTGAAACCGAGAGCCACGGCCTGCTTATCGGAAAAGGTGTGACCGGCCGCCTCGACTCGGCCCTCCTGAAGATCGATCCTCGCACCGGTGAGAGCGTTCCCATCGATTCCGAGCTCTTTCTGATCTACCGCCTCGGTTACGACGACCGGGAAGGCACGCTCTACGTGATCGGATTGAGACGGGATAACGAGGGAGGCGTGGAGACGGTTCTCCAGATGTACAGTGGAAGCCAGCTGCAACGCCGGCGGACCCTCTATACCGTGGCGGGAGAGTTTCTCAACGCAGATCTGGCCGTAGATAGTAACGACGGAGAGATCTTTACCACCCTCGGAGAAGTGGGTGTCCGCCGTTACGACGGCCGCCGCTTCGAGGAGCTTACCCAGGACGCTCACCAGACCCGCCGAATTGTCCTGTTCAGCGGGCTTGTCCTCGGGCTCAATCGGGACGGAAGTCTCACTGTCTGGTCGCGAAGGACCCGGGAGTATCTGGCGACCTTCTACCTCCTCGGTCCACGAGACTGGATTGCGGTTACCGCCGAAGGTCGCTACGTTACCAGTCCCGGCCTCAGAGCGTCACGCTACCTGAGCCCTCGGCAGGATGGCTCAATCTCAGATTCCCGCCTCACCCTCTGACCACGGCAATCCGCGCCCGGTAAGCCTTGAGGCGGTAAGCCTTGAGCCGGCACGGCCTGACGCCCCCCGGGGGCAGGAGGATCCGCAAATGCCGCCGGGCAGTGCAGGCCACGCGATCCGACTTTAGTGTCCTCCACCCTGGGGATGGGGCGAGGATCAAAGGGCCTCGAGGTAAGTAGTTACCGCTGCTCGAGAGGTGAAAATAGGAAATGCGCCGGTGTCAACCCGTAAGTTGTTGAGGTAAAGAGATTTATCGCTGATTCATCCCCAGGGTGGAGGACACTGGTTACGGGTTCTGCCGCACCCTCTCTATAGCGGCCTGAACCGCCTCGGCCACCTCCTCGTGCTCTTCGACCTCCAGGTTCCGGGCGTAGAGACGGCCGAGAAGATTCGCCCGGTACATCGGTTGCACGTGGTTCAGGGCGTAGGCGGCGATATCCCGAACGTAGTCTTCCTTTTCCAGCAGGTCCTTGTTCTCAGGCTTGTCGAGCTGCCGGCCGAGCTCATCGATTACGAGCCGCTCTGCCTCGTTGATCAGGTCGTTGAAGTCGAAGTAGCGACGAAGTTCCATGCTCTTTTCACCCTCCCATTGTGTACTCTTCCGCAAGAGACTCGAACTTGGTATATCGAGGAATAAAGGCTATCCGCACTGTCCCGACCGGGCCGTTGCGCTGCTTTGCAACGATGAGCTCGGTTTCCACAACATTAGGCATGACATCACCTTCCCGATCAATACCGCGGTCCCGGTGCAGAAAGAGTACCACATCCGCGTCCTGCTCGATCGATCCGGACTCCCTGATATTGGCCAGATTAGGTCGCTTGCCCTCGGTGTCCCGGTTTACCTGCGAAAGCGCTACCACCGGTATCTCCAGCTCCCGGGCGAGGGCTTTGAGAGAGCGGCTGATCTCGGCGATCTGCTCGTGCCGGGGGAGCTCCCCGTTTTCCGATGAGACCAGGGTGAGATAATCGATAAAAATGATGCGGACCCCGTACTGGGAGCGCATACGTCGCGCCTGGGCGCGGAGGTCGAGAAGCCGCATGCTCGGCGTGTCTGCGATCCACAGCGGCGCCTCGTAGATGAGCCCCGCAGCGTCGATAAGGTTCTTGAAGTCCGAGGGTTTGAGCATACCGGTTCGCAGGCTCTGGGAACCGATACGTGCCTCCGAGGCGAGAAGCCGCTGCATGACCGCCATGTCCGACATTTCGAGGGTAAAGAAACCGCAGGGTATCTTCTGATGAATGGCGATGTTCGCCGCCATGGAGAGGGCGAGCGCCGTCTTACCTACCGAGGGGCGGGCACCGATTATGATAAACTCGCTGTTCTGAAACCCCGAGAGCATGTTGTCCAGGGCGGGAAAGCCCGAGGGGATTCCGGTGTAGTCATCCTTGGTGTGGTAGAGCTTCTCGATCGCCTCGACGGTCTGCTCGACGATCTCCTTCGCCTGCACAAAACTGGCGGTCTGGTGCCCCTCGGCAATCTCGAAGATCTTCCGTTCCGCCTCCTCGACCAGATAGCGCACCTGCTTGGAGCTGTCATAGGATTCTCCGACAATCTCCTGGGCAATCCGAATGAGGCGACGGCGGGTGCTTGCCTGCTGGACAATGCGAGCGTAGTACTCGACGTTGGCACTCGAGGGCACCCGGGAGGTGAGCCCGGAGACGTAGCCGGCGCCACCGACCTGTTCGAGGTTGCTTGCGCTCTGAAGCTCGTGGGTGAGGGTGAGGAGGTCTACATCCTCGTTGCGCTCGGAGAGAGCGAGAATCGCCTCAAAGATGAGGCGATTAGCCCGGTGATAGAAATCATCCGGGCGCAGAAGGGTTATTACCCGTCCAAGCGCCTCCCCGTCGAGGAGCATCGCTCCGAGGGTTGCCGACTCGGCCTCACTGTTATGAGGGGGAACGCGCCCTTCTTCCACTGACCTCCGATCTCCTTCAGGCCCGGAGAATCAGCTCTCCTCGACCTCTTCCTCGTCCGCCTCTTCCTCTTCCGCAACGGCGTCCTCCTCCTGGGAGGACTCCTGTGAGCCCGCTTCCGCTTCCGGGCTCTCCTGCTCCCCGCTCTCCTGCTCCCCGGTCACCGGTTCGGCCTGAGCCTCGGGATCCATTTTCGCGGCTTCGGAGTCTGCGGTAGGCTGAACCGAAACGTTGAGGATCGCCTCGGCCTCCTGGTAGAGCTTGACTGTCACTTTGAAGTTTCCGATCGTCTTGATCGTGGTCTCAGGAATCTCGATCCGCTTCTTCTCGACATAGATGCCCCACTTCTCGAGTTCCGTGGCGATGGTCTGGGCGTTTACCGAGCCGAAAAGCTTCTTGTTTCGCCCTGCGGGCATCGTGAGAACGAGTTCCTCGCTCTCGATGCGCTCCTTCGCACCCTGTGCGGCCTTCCGCTTCTCTTCCTTTCGAGCGTTAATGGCCTCCCGGCGGGACTCAATGATCTCCCGATTCCGGTCGTTGAAGGTGAGAACCAGATTCCGGGGAATGAGATAGTTCCGGGCGTAGCCCCGAGCGACCTCGCATACGTCCCCCTCTTCTCCAAGACTCTCAATATCCTGATTAAGAATTACCTTCATGATACGTCTCCTTTTCCCTCTTGTAATCAACCCAGAGCTCGCTCACACCGAGGGCAGGGATCGCAAGAGCGATCGCCATATTGACCCCGGGAACAAAGAGCGACACGACCAGCCCCACAGCTGCGAGGCGACGACTCCTGGCGGTCATGCCCGACCGGCTCGCGAGAGCCGCGGTGACACCAACCCCCTGGACCGCGAAGATCAGCGTAAACACCAGGGCGAGGTTCCACCCCAGGTAGCCGAGAAACCCGATCCCTGCGAGGGCGTTCATGGCGACAAGCGCCCATCCCACCAACAGCGGCCAGACCGACTCGTCCGGCACCGCGACGCGGTCTACCGGAGGTGTGTAGGGCTCCTCCGCGCTGAAACGGCTTACCAGATGGCGCCCGAGCAGCGCACCGAGGCCGATAATCAACGCAAAAAGGAGTGCGAAGGAGCGGAAAACCATCTCCATCGCCTCTTCCACAATCATCTCCGCCGCGATCTGCGGATCCTCGGCTCCGAGATTCTGCATTACCTCGACGAGCTGTGCCTCGAGCACCCCCTCGAAGCCGGGAGCGTTGCCTAGTGCAACCATGACCGGCAGCGCACCGACGGTGGCGATCCCGACGGCGAGAGCAAACCGGTACGCCCAAGGGCGAATCCGCCGGCCTGCGGCGGGTATCGTGGCGAAGCCGAGAAGGATACCCCCGGGCATCGACACCTCCCCGAGCAGAAGGAGCGGCGTCAGCGCCCCACCCGCCTGGACTCCCCGGGTTACAGCGATAACCAGAAGCGTTGCAACGGCCGCTACCTGATAGCCGTGGCTACCCCGGCGAACCGCGAGCGCCCCGAGGGGCACCAGAAAAAACATAAAGAGCGCCCCGGACAGGTAGAGCAGCGCCGAAGCGACCGCGGCGCCGCCAGTCTCAGCCCAGGCTCGCCGCTGGGCCTCCTCCGGGCGGCTCATACGCTCCAGGCTTACTGCTTCTTGCCCAGAGGCAGAAGCGCCAGGACCCGGGCCTTCTTGATTTCCCGCACAAGTCGTCGCTGGTTCTTGGCGGAGGTGCCGGTGATCCGGCGGGGCAGTATCTTGCCGCTCTCGGTAATAAAGCGCTTGAGAATCTCAGGATGCTTGTAATCGATGGTGAGATTCTGCGCCTTGATCTTGTCTATTTTTTTGCGAAAGTACGGCTTGTTCCGGGGCCGGAATCCGCCGCGGTCGTAGCCGCCGCGCTCGCCGCCGCGGTCATAACCACCCCGGTCGCCTCCGCGCTCGCCGCCGCGGTCATACCCGCCCCGGTCTCCTCCACGGTCATAACCGCCCCGGTCTCCTCCGCGGTCGTAGCCGCCGCGATCCCCGCCGCGCTCGTCACGCCCGGCACCACCGGACTGCTCGTTACTAGTACTCTGCTGTTCGTCAGACACGTCTGTTCTCCTGAAACCCGTTAAAAGGGTACGTCGTCGATGTAATCGCTGTCGTCGTCATAGTGATCACCGCCCCCCTGGCCGCCGCCCCCCTGGCCGCCGCCGCCGCGAGGCGGACCACCTGCTGGTGCCCCCCGCTCATAGGAGCCGCCACCGGAACCACCACCATCCCCGCGGCTTCCGCCGCCGAGAAGGGCGATGTCGTTAGCGATAATCTGGATTTTGCTACGGCGGTTTCCGTCCTGCTCCCACCGATCCTGGCGGAGCTCTCCCTGTACGGCGACCTGGGTACCCTTGGTCAGGTAGCGCTGGATCGCCTCGCCCCGACGGCCAAAGAGGGTGACGTCGAAGAAGTTGGCCTCATCAACCCAGTCGTCTCCCTGCTTGCGTCGCCGGTTGACCGCAACCGAGAAGGCGCAGATCGCCATCCCGCTGTTGGTATACTTGAGCTCCGCGTCCCTTGTAAGCCGCCCGGTAAGGGCGACGACGTTCATGTCCGCCATACCGTCAACCTGCCGTACAAGCCGGCTTAATCGTCCTGTCGGACCATCATGAACCGCAGGAGCTCATCACGCATGCGCAGCTTCTTCTCGGACTGATGAGCCTTTTCCGGATCCATCTTGACTACGTAATAATAATAGTGTGCTTGCTGAATTTTGTTGATCGGGTAGGCAAGGGCGCGCTGTCCCATATCTTCTTCTTTCTCGATTTCCCCGCCGAAACCTTTGAGCTCCTCTCGTATTTGCTCAACACCGGCGCGGAACAGATCGTCCTCGGGACGAAACACGCACATCGCTTCGTAATTTCTCATCCTTCCTCCTTCTGGACTGATGACTGCCGAGCTAGTACACTGCTCGGAAGTAAAGAGGCTCACGGAAGATAACATACCGCCCCGGGTGTGTCAACGGGAGGAGAAGAGGGTGGCGCGACAGGTCAACTATCCGGACGATCTCTACTACATTCACAGCATGGTCAAATCCCTCAAGTCGGGAATGAACCTCGATCTTGACCCGGATATTTTCAGAGACAAGCTCACCGAGGACATTTTCTTCATCGATAGCGTCTTTTTCCGGCTCCTCACCTCCCTCAAACAGAACAGCCGCCTCATCAAGCGACAGGAGTACCTCAGGATGCTGCTGCGCGCCCTGAAAGGGTACGGCGATTTTCTCACCGACGCCATCGAGGGCAGCATTCCCTTCAGTCGCCACCTCCAACCTCTCGAGGAGAAGCTCTCCGCAGTCCGAGCCCACGTACAGGAGATTTCCCAGGAGATACGGGAGATCCTCCAGAGTGAAGGCGGCGGTGGAGAGGTGAGTTCGATGGTCTCCGCGGAGGAGTACGAGTTCCTGTTGCATCAGGAGGAGGAGGAAGAGAGCTCTTGAGTGAACCGTCACAGGAGGCGGAAGCGATCGCCCGTACGACCCGGGAGGCTGCGTGGGGTGGACAGGAGGCAACGGTCGCCTTTCTGGCGGCGGGCGAGTACAACCGCAATTATACCGTCGAAACCGCCGGGAGACGGTACGTCTTCAGGATCAACACCGACACCCAACTCGGTATAGAGGACCAGATCGAGTACGAGTTCTCGGTCCTCGAGGCAGTCGCCCCGAGTGGATACACCCCCAGGCCCGTCGCCCTCGGAGAACGGAGTGAGACCTTCCCCCGGGGCTACCTGGTCATGGAGTGGCTTCCGGGAAAACCCCTCGACTACGCCCGGGACTATCTCGCCGCGGCAGAACTCTTTGCGGGACTCCACGCCCTCAATCCACCGGCCAAAGCGTCCCGGGAGCTCATCCGCCAGGCCAATCCGATAGCGGACATCGTCGCCGAGAGTCGGGGCCTCCTCGACCGGTACCCGGACCATCCGATGACAACCGAGAGGACCAAGCTGCACAGATATGGCGAGAAGGTGGCCCGCCTCGCAGAGCGCCTCGGCCCGACGATGGCGGATGAGCGGATGATGGTAGTCAATACCGAGGTAAACAGCGGTAACTTCCTCGTCTCTCCCGAGGCGATCTACCTGGTGGACTGGGAGAAGGCGGTAGTTTCCCAGCGCTACCAGGACCTCGGTCACTTCCTGGTCATCACCACTACCCGCTGGAAGAGTGACTACGTTTTCAGCCCCGAGGCGCGCCGCGATTTTCTCCAACACTACGCCCGTGCCCTCGAAGAACTCGGTGAGACGCCCCCACCGATGGAGCAGCTCGATGAGCTCACCGCCGCCCTCGAGGCGACCATCGTCCTCAGGGGCGTCTCCTGGTGTTACATGGCCTACTACCAGTACACCGAGACGGACCGACCAATCAGAAATGAGCACACCTTCAACACGATCCGCACCTATCTCTCGGAAATCGATGAGCTTACCAGCTGGGTTCCAATCTCCTGAGGAGGAGCCCCTCCTATCGGTAATCATCCCGGTCTATCGGGAGGAACAAGCAATCCCGGGCCTTCTCCACCATCTTACCGCCCTGCCCCGCCCGGGAAGGGTCGAGATTATCATCGTTGACGGCGGCGGCGGCTCAACCCTCGCCGCGGCGGAGAGAGAGGGGTTTCGCTACGCCCGGTCGGAGGATCTGCTCGGCGTGGTCTGCCCCCCGGGACGTGGGCGGCAGCTCAACAGCGGAGCACGTCTCGCCCGGGGATCGGCGCTCCTGTTTCTCCACGTGGACACAAGGCTACCGCGAGAGGGATTCCGCCTGCTCCTCGAGAGCCTCGAGAGCCGGGAGGCGGGCGCCTTCGACCTGCGCTTCGAGAGTTCCCACCCGGGAATCCGGATGGTCGGCATGTTCGGCAAAGTTCGCTCCCGCCTCACCCGTATTCCCTACGGCGACCAGGCGCATTTTATCCGGGCGGAGACCTTCCACCGCCTCGGGGGTTACCCGGAGATCCCGCTGATGGAGGACGTTGCGCTGATGAGCAGGATCAAACACCGGGGGATTCGGATTCGCCTCATCTCCCCGCCGGCGCGGACCTCCGACCGTCGCTACAAGAAACAGGGCGCCCTGCTCAACGTCCTGGGAAACTGGTGGCGCATCCTGCGCTACCGAGGGGGAGTCTCCCCCGAACGCCTCGCTCCCGGCTACCGAACCCACAACCAGGGCCGGCCCGACGCTGGTTCGCCCGACGCTGGTTCGCCCGACGCTGGTTCGCCCGACGCTGGTTCGCCCGGAGCCTCCAGCGGCCCTCAAAAACACCGGGAGCGGCAGCTTCCGGGGGATGTGGCGCAGGCGCTCTTTTTCAGGGAGCCGAAGTGCGGAAGCGTAAAGACCCGTCTCGCCGCAGAGATAGGAGAGGGTTCAGCCCTCGAGTGCTACCAGGCGATGCTCGCGGACATGGAGGAGAAGCTCATGCCCCTTGCCCCGCGGATACACCCCTACATCGCCCCGGCCCCGCCCCCTCCCGGCGGCGGGGCGAGCGGGGCGGCACCCGGGAACGGGGAGGGAGTGTTTTCGCACCCCTACCCTCCGGTGCGGCTCCAACGGGGCGAAAGCCTCGGAGAGCGGATGCAGGAGGCGATCGGGGAGCTCCACCGGGAGGGGTATGGGAGAGTGGTCCTCACCGGGACCGATCTTCCGGATCTCACCCCGGAGGTGATCGAGGCGGCCTGGGCGGCCCTCGAGGCGGGGGAGGTTGTCCTCGGCCCGAATCCTGACGGCGGCTACTATCTGATCGGGTTCCGGGCAGGGTGTCTCGACGCCACGGTGTTCGCCGTGGACCGGTGGGGGGACGAGTCGGTCTACGAACGTACCTTGAGCAGGATCGAGACTGCCGCGCTCAAACTCCGGCTTCTGCCCCCGGCAGGGGACATCGACACCCTCGAGGACCTGCGCCGGTGGAGGCGCCACGCTCTACCGTCGAACTCCCCCCGTCTCTGGAACTTCTCCGGGCAAATTGATACCCTTTGAGGTAATCATGGCTGAGTTTCGAAAAACCAAGATTATCTGTACCCTCGGGCCCGCGGTGGACCGGCAGGAGATTATGGAAGAGCTTCTCAGGTCGGGGATGAACATTGCCCGGTTCAACCTGAGTCACGGCGACCATGATGAGCATCGGGAACGGGTGGCGAGACTGAGGGCCGCAAGCGAGGCTACGGGTATCCCCGTCGCCTTCCTCCTCGACACAAAGGGTCCTGAGATTCGAACCGGCGTGGTACAGGATAACGGAACCATCGAGCTTCCCAAAGGCCATGAGATAACCCTGACCACCGAAGAGGTCGAAGGGACTGATGAGCTTCTGTCGGTCTCATACAAGCCGCTCCCCTCGGAGGTCGGGGTGGGTGGCCACATCTACATCGCCGACGGCCTGATCGACCTCGAGGTTCTCTCTATCGAGGGGGAGAGGATGCACTGTGTCGTGAGGACCGGCGGTACGATAGGAAGCAGAAAGAACGTAAACGTCCCTGGAGTTCGCACCTCTCTTCCGGCAATTACCGAGAAAGATGTGGCGGACATCCTCTTTGCCGTCAACGAAGGCTTCGACTATATCGCCGCCTCCTTTGTCCGCAAGCCTCAGGACATCACATCGGTTCAGGATATTCTCGAGGAGCGGGAAAGCCCGATTCGGGTAATCGCAAAGATCGAGGACCAGGAGGGGGTTGAGAACATCGAGGGGATCACCCGCGCCTCCTCAGGTATCATGATCGCCCGGGGCGACCTCGGTGTGCAGCTCGCCACGGAGCTGATCCCCCTGGCGCAGAAGCGGATCATTCAGGAGTGCAACCGGCAGAACAAGCCCGTTATCACGGCGACCCAGATGCTCGACTCAATGATCCAGAATCCCCGGCCCACGAGGGCGGAGCTGACGGATGTGGCAAACGCGATTTTCGACGGTACCGACGCGGTTATGCTCTCCGGGGAGACGGCCTCAGGAAAGTACCCGGCGGAGTCGGTGAGAACCCTCCACCGTATCGCCCTCGCGATTGAGAGCTCCAAGGAGTACCGGGACCGAAGCAGCCAGTACTTCTTCTTTCACAAAACCTCAAACGATATCGGCGACGCAATCGCAAAGGCGGCGTATCTGGTGGCCACGGATGTCGAGGCGAAGGCGATCGTCTCCCCCACCCTGCGAGGAAACAGCCCTCGCCGCCTCTCAAAGTTCCGGCCGACCCAGACAATAATCGCCGTAACTACATCAGAGATCGCCTACCGACAGCTGCTGCTCCACTGGGGCATCTACCCGTTGCTCAGCGAGCACGTAAACGACTCGGAACTGATGACCCAAAACGCCCTGAGCCTCGCGATGAAGCACGGGTTTGTCTCCAAGGGAGAAAAGGTAGTCAGCGCAACAGGTATACCCCTCAACAGCCCGATCCCGATGAACTCGGTAAAGGTTCACTTTCTCGGTAACATCCTCAACCGGGGAGCGATCGGTATGGGCGAGCGATGCTCCGGAAACATCGTAAAGGCGCGGAGCTTCGAGGAGGCCAAACAGCGACTCAAACTGAACGGCCGGGAGATCCTTTTAACCGAGACCCTCACACCCCAGTTTGCCCCGCTTCTGCTGAGTATCAAGGGGCTCATCGTGGAGAATCGCCTGGAGTTCTCCCAGGAGCGGATTCAGGAACTCAATCCGGGGATCGTCTGCGTCGCCGAGGTCCGCAACGCCTACGAACAGTTCGAGCACAACCAGATCGTGAGCGTCGACGGTGAGGAAAAGATTATCTACGAGGGTATTCTCGACTCCTGACGACATCGGTGAACGTTGCGGCTACCGCTCCGACATTTTCGTATGTTTCTTTTTTGCTTCCCACACTTGAGTATCGGATTACCTTAAAGTAGTATTTCGCCAGGAGGTTTACCCGTTGGCCGAGCGCACAGCCGAAGAGAGCTTTCGCGGCAAGTACGAAGAGCTCTCTCTGCTTTTCGAGATAAGCCAGATTCTCGACCAGAGCATGGATCTCAAGCAGATCATCCAGCCCACCCTGCGGGCGGTGACCGAGCACCTCGGGATGCTGCGGGGCACCATCACCCTCCTCAACCGACAGCGCAACGAAATCCTCATCGAGGCGGCCTACGGGCTCTCCGACGCCCAGAGGGAGCGGGGGCGCTACAAGCTCGGTGAGGGCATTACCGGTAAGGTAGTGCAGAGCGGACAGCCGAAGGTAATCCCGAGGATCTCCGAGGAGCCTGAGTTCCTGAACAAGACCGGAGCCCGAAAAGGGCAGCGGTACAAGGATATCTCCTTTATCTGCGTGCCGATTAAGATGGGAAACGAGAGCATCGGCGCCTTCAGCGTTGACCGGGAGTTCGAGGGGGAGTCAAAGCTCCAGGACGATCTGCGGATCCTCTCGATTATCGCCTCCCTCATCGCGCAAGCGGTCAAGATTCGCCAGAGCATCATGGAGGAGCGGGAGCAGCTTCTCGAGGAGAACAGCCGCCTCCACCGGGAACTCGAAGAGCGCTTCCGGCCGGCAAACATTATCGGTAACTCCAAGGGGATGCAGAACGTCTTTGACATGGTGGCCCAGGTCTCGAAGAGCGACGCCACGGTGCTGATTCGTGGAGAGAGCGGCACCGGCAAGGAGCTTGTGGCTCACGCAATCCACTACAACAGCCACCGGGCGGCCAAGCCCTTTATCAAGGTCAACTGTGCGGCCCTTCCTGAGACGGTTATCGAAAGCGAGCTTTTCGGACATGAGCGGGGCGCTTTTACCGGGGCGGTGAGCACCCGAAAAGGGCGTTTCGAGCTGGCCAACGGCGGGACGATCTTTCTCGACGAGATTGGTGACCTCTCCTCGACGACCCAGGTAAAGCTCCTGCGTGTACTGCAGGAAAAGGAGTTCGAGCGGGTCGGCGGAAACGAGACGATCCGTACAAACGTACGGGTCATCGCGGCGACAAACCGGAATCTCGAGGAGGCGATGGAGGTCGGAGAGTTCCGAGAGGATCTGTACTACCGACTGAACGTCTTTCCGATCCACATACCCCCGTTGCGGGAGCGTAAGAACGACATTCTTCTCCTGTCGGACCACTTTATCGAGAAGTACGCCCAGCAGAACCACACGAACGTCCAGCGGATCTCAACCCCTGCGATCGACCTGCTGATGAACTACCACTGGCCCGGCAACGTCCGGGAGCTGGAAAACTGCATCGAGCGCGCCGTCCTGCTGAGTGTTGACGGCGTCATTCACTCCCACCATCTCCCGCCGAGCCTGCAGTCGGCGGAGAGTACCAACACCCAGATCCACGGCTCCCTGCAGGAGTCGATGGACAACCTCGAGCGGGAGCTCCTGATGGATGCCCTCAAGTCCACCAAGGGAAACATGGCCAAGGCCGCTCGACTTCTCCAGGTTACCGAGCGGGTCATGGGCCTGCGTATAAAGAAACACGGTATCGACCCGAAACACTTCCGAGCGCGATAACCCCTTTCGGCGACCAGCGGGCAGGGCGGCTGTATCCTCACCGAGGATAGAACGCCCTCATCCCACTCCCGGGTCCAGGGGAAACAAAATCCAAGCGTGCCCAGTATCATACAAAAACGTAACTTCGTATTCTATAGCATACGTTTACGTAGCTTATTTATTTGATTATGACCGTAAAGTCGGATTGAACCCCGTTACCCCCGGAATCGATGGTTCGACAAGCCGTTACCAACAAAGGAGTTATACATTGAGACTCATCCTACGCCTGAGTTGGCACACTCTTTGTTTATGGGAACGGGAAGAACGTTTAATCTTTTTAGGAGGAGCATGATGAAAAAGCGTCTTGCTACCGTGCTTGTACTACTGGGAACGGGCGGCGTTCTATTCGCACAGGATGTTGAGAGCACCCTTGCCGCCCACAGTGCCGCCTTCGATATGATCTGGCTGGTGCTGGCTGGGGCTCTTGTCTTCTTCATGCAGGCTGGGTTCGCGATGGTTGAGACTGGTCTCACTCGCGCGAAAAACGCCTCCAACATCCTGATGAAGAACCTGATGGACTTTTCTGCCGGCGCCGTCGCCTACTGGGCGATCGGATGGGCGCTGATGTACGGAGGTTCAATCGGAGGCTTCCTCGGCGGCAACGCCTTCTTTCTCAACTACACTCCGGCAACCCTCGAAGGTTACGGCGTGGACAGCATGTCCGCCATCTATCGTGACTGGTGGTTCCAGGTTGTCTTCGCAGCAACCGCGGCTACGATCGTCTCCGGTGCGATGGCTGAGCGAACCAAGTTCTCCGGCTATCTGATCTACTCGGTTTTCGTTTCAGCCATAATCTACCCGATCAGCGGCCACTGGGTATGGGGCGGCGGCTGGCTCGGCAGCATGGGCTTCCACGACTTTGCCGGCTCGAGCATCGTCCACTCCGTTGGTGGCTGGCTCGCGCTGGTTGGAGCAATCGTGTTGGGAGCTCGTAAGGGTAAGTATGTCAAAGTGAACGGCAAGGTGAGCGTCAAGGCGATCCAGGGTCATAACATGCCGCTGGCAGCTCTCGGCGTCTTTATTCTCTGGTTCGGCTGGTACGGCTTTAACGCCGGTTCCACCCTCTCCGGAACGGACACCGACATCGCCCTGGTGGCCACCACCACAACCCTCGCCGCCTCGGCAGGTGCGATAGCCGCGATGATTACCAGCTGGATCTGGTTCGGTAAGCCCGATCCCTCCATGTCCCTCAACGGTGCCCTGGCGGGTCTTGTAAGTATCACCGCAGGCACCTGGGTTATCTCTCCCGGGACCTCGGTACTCGTCGGTGCGATTGGCGGCGTCCTGGTCGTTCTCTCGGTCGAGTTTATCGACAAGGTTCTCCACGTTGACGACCCTGTCGGCGCGGTCTCGGTTCACGGTGTCTGTGGTGCCTGGGGTACCCTCGCGGTTGGTCTTTTCGGTGATCTCGAGATGATCGGTTCCGGGCTCTCCCGGGGCGGGCAGATCGGAGTCCAGGTGATCGGTATCCTCGCCTATCTGGCATGGTGTCTGGTAACCGGATTTATCCTCTTCGGCGCACTCAAGGCAGCCAAGAATCTCCGGGTCAGCGAGACCGAAGAAGCATCTGGACTCGATATCTCTGAGCATGGTTCGGAGTCCTACAGCGGCTTCCAGATCTTCTCTAACATGTAAGGAAGGGGGCGATAGTAACTATGAAACTGATCATTGCCTATGTTCAGCCCAACAAGCTGAACGACGTGAAAGAAGAGCTATACAAGTCCGAGATCTTCAAGATGTCGGTCACCAACGCCCTTGGATGCGGACAGCAGAAGGGATACACCGAAACCTATCGGGGTGTTGATATCGAGGTAAACCTCCTCAAGAAGGTGCGCCTCGAGATAGCGGTAAACGCCGATTTCGTACAGCCTACGATTGACGCGATCATCCGTGGAGCACGTACCGGGGAAATCGGAGATGGAAAGATCTTCGTTATGCCTCTCGATGACGTGATCCGAATTAGAACTGGTGAGAAGGGGACCGAAGCCATCGGCTAGCCTCCCTCAATAACCTCCTGTCGGGCGCCCCGGGTGGGGCGCCCACTTTTTTGCCCCGCCCACAACCGTCAACGACCGTGTGAAATACTATCTGAGGTCACCGACGGCTGCGAGGCAGTCGGGAGTTTCAATCGTTTTCGGCTATGATTTCGGGAAACTCGTAAACCACGACGCCGGTATCCCGGATCTCCATTCGGATTCGGCTGTTGTCGACCATACCCTGGATGATCTGTTCCGCCTCGTCGCCGGAGAGACCTGTTTCGGCAATAATGTCGGAGACGGTGATCCTTCCCCGTTTTCGATAGGCGAGCTTGAAGATCTTGATCCGAAGGTTACGTTCCCTGTTGGAATCAGGTTCCACCATCCCCTCGAGGTACCGCTCGTAACCGCCTGCGGGAAAGAAGCTCCCGCTGCCCCTGCCCATGGAGGTGAGTCCCCGAATCACGAGAAAAAAGATAATAAGCGGAAGAAGGCCGAAGACCGGTCCAAAAAAGAACATCACAGAAATAGTATACTGCCGGGAGGGGGGGAGAACAAAGGGTAGTACGCCTCCACGCCGACAAACCGGCGGCGCCTGCTTGCCCCGGCGGCGCCTGCCTGCCCCGGCGGCGCCTGCCTGCCCCGGCGGCGCCTGCCTGCCTCGCGCCACGCCCGAGGCGGTAGACGTACGGTTACTCCCGGTTACTCCCCTTTCCGGGTCGCGGCGAGGGCTCCCCGGAACCGGTCGTACGCATCCCGGTAGGAGCCGTACGCTTCGCAGTAGCGGGAGTACTCCGCCTCTCTCGGCTCATAGCGCCGGGATATGTGGACGAGCGCCTCACTCGCCTCCTTGAGAGAGGCAAAGTGTCCGAGGGCGGTATACCCCGCGCAGGCGTTGCCGATGAGCTCGGCATCCTCAACTTCCGGGACGAGGATCGGCAGTCCGACGATGTCCGCCTTCATCTGGTTCCAGGGCGCGTTTTTTGCCTGGCCCCCGCACGCCCTGAGCTCGCAAGGCTCCAGGCCGTTCTCCCCAAGGATCTCGACCGCCTCCCGGACGGCAAAGCCGATGGAGAGAACCACGGCGAGGCCCATTTCGACCCGGCCGTGCTGGGCACCGAGCTCGATAAACATGCCCCGCCGGAACTCCCACGCCGCTCCCTGGTGGAGGGAGGGAAAAAACCACGGAATATCGCTCTCGTGGGCGTGCGCCTGGAGCTCCCGGATCATCTCCACGTAGTCCCTCCCCTCCTGGCCGCTTATCCCGCGAAACCACTCAAAGAGCATCCCCGTGGAAGAGAGAATTCCCGCCACATTGTAGAGTCCCTCCACCGCGTGCGGAAGCGACCGGAGGCGCGGGTCGGTCGAGGGCGCTTCGGCGCAGTGGTTGATCCCCTCAGAGGTGCCCGCCCGGTCGCAGGTTCGGCCCGGCACCACGCTCCCGGTACCCACGAGGCTCATGAGAAAGTCCGACCCTCCGGCGGCGAGGGGGGTCCCTTCGGCAAGGCCGAAGCGCTCTGCCCCCTCCTTACTCACCCGGCCGACCAGCTCTCCCGGTCGCCGGTAGGGCGGAAAGAGGGTCGCCTCAAAACCGTATCTCTCGATCTCCCGGTCGCTCCAGATGAACTCACAAAACTCGTCGCTCGGCGTGATTGTAACACCCTCTCCGGTGATCCGGTGGTAGAGATACTCCGGAAAGCTGAGTACGGTCTCCAGGCGGTCGAAAACATCCGGTCTCTCCTGACGGAGCCAGTTCAGGCGAGGCAGGAAAAACGATCGGTTGCCTTCGACCGGCCGCTCCCGGCCGTCGAGCCAGAGCAGAACCGGCTCCAGGGGCGCTCCCTTGCCGTCGAGGCCGACAAGGGTGGGGCCGTTTCCTGAGATGACGATGCATTCCGGACGGCTGTAGTCGACAAGCTCCTCCATCAGGAGGGAGAGCGCGCGGTCCCACCCCTGGGCGTGCCAGTCGTGAATCTGGCGCTCCTGTCGGATGAGCCGTCTTCCGGCAAAAGCTAATAGGTGGCCCGCCGGAGATATGGCGCCGGCCTTCATCGAGGAGGTACCCACATCGATAGAGAGTATGTAGGGTGTCACACCACTCTTGTAGCACAAGCCGGCGGCTTCTGTCAGTCTGCGTGCCCTGGTTTTCCCGGAAAGCCAACTACGTGTACTATGGCCGCATGAGAAGGCTAACACTGAAAAGGCAGACCCGCCTTTGGACACCTATGCTGCTGCTGCTCCTTGCCCCTCTCTCCCTCTTCGCATCGGGGACCCAGGAGTCCGGGGATCCTGACAGCTACTCCATCGCCGTGTTTGTACCAGGGGTTGTGGAAGGAAGCCCGACCTACGAGATGCTCCTGTCGGGAGTCGAGCGCGCCGCCGAGGAGGCGGGTAATGCGACCGTCCGCCTGGTGGAGGGCGGCTTCAACCAGGCTACCTGGGAGGAGGGAGTGACCCAACTCGCCTCATCCGGAGCGTACGACCTGATCGTCACTTCCAACCCGTCGATGCCGGAGATCTGCGCCGGTGTGGCCGAGTCCTTTCCTGACCAGAGGTTTCTCGTGATGGATGGATACCTGTCGGGAAACGAGGCGATCCACACGGTTCTTTTCAACCAGCGTGAGCAGGCCTACATAATCGGCTACTTTGCGGGCCTGGTGACCCAAAGCTCCATGGCCGAGGCAAACGCCGAAACCCGAACAGCGCTTCTCGCGGGGCAGGAGTATCCAATCATGAACGAGGTCATTCTTCCCGCCTTCGAGCTCGGTTTGAAGACCGTAGTCGGGAACGGAGAGGTAGACTTTCGCGTCCTGGGCAACTGGTTCGACGCAGGCAGAGCCGCGGAGCTTGCAAGCGACATGTATGACCGCGGGGCCGACGTCATCCTCACGATTGCCGGCGGCGGGAACCAGGGGGTTATCGCAGCCGCCCAGGAGCTCGGTGGCTATGTCCTCTGGTACGATGCCGCGGGATACCAGCAGGCGCCGGGAGTCGTTATCGGAAGCTCCCTGGTTCGCCAGGATCACGCTACCTACGAGCGGACCCTCCTCGCGATAAACGGGGAGCTCCCCTTTGGAGAGGCGGTCATACTCGGCGCCGCCGAGGGGTACGTCGGCTTCGCCACCGACTCACCGGAGTACAGGGAGCATGTTCCCGAGTCGATTCGAAGTGAGATGAACGACCTCATTGCCCGATTCCGGGAGGGCGAGATATCCCTGGAGATGCCGGATCTCTGAGAATGGCGATACAGGTCGAGGGGATCTCCCGGCTCTACGAGGCAAACCAGGTCCAGGCTCTCGACGAGGCGGACCTCAATCTCCTTCGGGGCGAGGTTCACGCCCTTGTCGGGGAGAACGGGGCAGGCAAATCGACCCTGGCACGGATTCTCGCGGGACTCGAGCGGCCGGACTCCGGCCGGATCATCCTCGACGGTGCGGATGTGACCGGGCAGAGTTCCGCCGAGGCGCGTCGCCGGGGCGTGCGCTACGTCGCCCAGTACCCGCAGTTCGCTGAGAACCTCTCGGTCTGGCAGAACCTCATTCTCGGCAATGAGCCTACCTGGGGCGCCTTTGTAGACGCCAACCGGGCAAAGGAACGGCTCGCCCGCTGCGGCGATCGGTACGGTATCTCCGCCGATCTCGAGGCAGATCCGAGAAGCTTAACAAGCGGGGAGCGCCACTTCGCCGCTCTCATAGCCGCTGTCCAGGACGAGCCGACAACGGTGATCCTCGACGAGCCGACGGCGGTCCTCACCGATGAGGAGTCCCACACCCTCTACCAGATGATTCGTCGTCTCGCCGACGAGGGGCGCACGGTGCTTCTCATAACTCACAAACTCTCGGAGCTCCGGCGGATCGCAGACCGCCTCACGGTGCTTCGAAAAGGGAGAACCGTTGAGCACCTCGACGCGCCGTTCCCGACGGAGTCGGTCCTCTCGACCCTCATCTTCGGGGAGGAAAGCGCCCTCGTCCGGAGTGACAGCCGTCTGCTCGAGGAGACAGCCCCGCCACGGCGGGATGTGGAGCCGGTACTCAGGTTTGATAAGCTCAACAGCGAGGCGTTCCGCGGGTTGAGCCTCAGGGATCTCACCTTCTCTGTCTATCCGGGAGAGTTTCTCGCGATCACCGGGATCAGGGAAAACGGCCTGGAGACCTTCGAGGCGCTTCTCACCGGACGTGTCGCGGCCACCTCAGGAAGCGTCGTGCTCCTCGGTCGCCGGGTAGAGCGGATCAACCCGAAAACCCTGCGCTCCGCGGGAGTCGCCTACGTTCCGACAGACCGCCTCGGAAGCGGCGCGAGCCTCTACTCCACGGTGGCGGAGAACCTCATCATCCGGGAGCGGCGGAAGTTCTACCGTTTCGGCATCCTCCAACGCAGACAGGTCGCCCAGACGACCGCGAGAGCCCGGGAGCGCTTTCGTATCGAGGGCGCCTCGGGGGATGAGCTGCGCCGTCTTTCCGGAGGCAATATCCAGAAGGTTATCCTCGCCCGGGAGATGCGGGGGACACCCTCCCTCATTTTTGTGGCAGAACCGAGCTGGGGGCTCGACCTGAGGAGTCGTCATCAGCTCTACCTCGAGCTCCGGGAGCTGCGCAGGCGGGGGAGCGCGGTGGTCCTCATTACCACCGATCTCGACGAGGTGGAAAGCCTCGCTGACCGGGCGGTGGTGCTCTACCGGGGAGAGATTATCGCCGAGTACGCCGGGCAGGAGATGAGGCGTGATCTTCTCGGGCAGGCGATGATCGGCGCCGGCGGGGAGCAAACCGGGCCGCAGAAGCGCAAGGAACCGACGGATGACGAGGGTTAACTGGAGGGCGAGCGCCCTCGCCCTGGTTACCGCTATCATCCTCGCCGTCGGGATGCTCGCCCTCGCGAGTCCCGAGCCCGCAGAGGCGCTCCGGGCGTTCTTTATCTCCCCCCTTTCCCAGACCTACGCCGCCGGAAACATGCTCAACGTCGCGTCCCTCCTCGTCCTCACCGCCCTCGGGGTAACCGTCGCCTTTCGCGGCGGGACCTTCAATCTCGGCGGGGAGGGACAGCTGTACACCTCCGCCCTGGTCACTACCGTCGCCCTCCTCGCGCTGCCCGACCTCGGTGGCGTGGTTGGGATACTCTACGCCTGCGTTGTTGGAGCGGGAACGGGCGCACTCATCGCCGGGCTCAGCGGTCTTTTAAAGGCGAGTTGGGATACCGACGAGCTGATAACCTCCTTTCTCCTCTCCTCCGGCCTCATTCCGATTGTCGACTACCTCATCGTCGGCCCGTTGCGGAATACCGAGCGGAGCCTGCTTGCAACCCGGGAGATCGCCGGGCAGTTTCATCTGCCCTATCTCATGCCGCCGTCACACCTCAATCTCACCGCCCTGGTCTCACTCCTCGCGGCGGTGACGCTCCATCTGCTCATCTACCGCACCCTCTTCGGCTACGAGCTGAGGATGAACGGCCTCAACCGGAGCTTTGCCCGGTACGGCGGCGTCAGGGTCGGTGCGTACACCACCACGGCGATGGCGCTCTCCGGCGCCTTCCACGGCCTCGCCGGGGCGCTTCTGGTGCTCGGCACGTACCACGCGAGTATCTCCGGCTTCTCAGGCTCCCTCGGCTGGAACGGCATAGCTGTCGCCCTCATCGGGCGGACCCAGCCGCTGTTGATCATCCCGGGAGCGCTGATCTTCGCCTATCTCGACGCCGGCGCCCGTTCGGCGATGTTCGAGACAACATTTACCTTTGAGCTCGGAATGGTAGTGCAGGCGGTGATCTTCTTTCTCGTCACCGCCGAGGTCGGTCTCCACGTGTTGCGGAGCGCAAGGGGGCACGGGTGATCAGCCAGGCTCTCCACGTCCTCACACCGGTGGTGCTCGCGGGTCTCGGGGGGCTGTTCAGCGCTCTGGCGGGGGTACTCAATATCGGACTCGAGGGGATGATCCTCGCCGGCGCCTTTGCGAGCATTGTCACCCTCCACCTGTCGGGGAGCTACCTCCTCGCCATCGTGGCGGCAGCTTCTGCGGGCGTTGCTCTCGCCCTCATTGTTACCTTGTCGGCGATCCGCCTGAGGGCAAACATCTTTCTCACCGGCCTCGGGGTAAACCTCCTTGCCGCAGGAGTGATCCCCTTCGCCTCCTCCGCCCTGTTCGGCGTCAAAGGGGTACTGCGCCTGGAGAACGTCACTCCCCTGCCCCGCCTCGCGCCGGGTCTGCTCGGGGGTCAGACCGCCCTGCTCTATCTCGCCCTCGCTCTCGTCGCCCTCGCTCACCTCACCCTCTACCAGACGCCCTTCGGCCTGCGCCTTCGAAC
This sequence comes from Spirochaetaceae bacterium, assembly GCA_046541355.1. Lineage (GTDB taxonomy): Bacteria > Spirochaetota > Spirochaetia > DSM-27196 > Alkalispirochaetaceae > CAYZHV01. The sequence continues at coordinate 7,072 of JBKHDM010000022.1, read as the reverse complement.
CGCCGGCTCCGCCCCCGGGCTGCTCGCAGAGCGGGGCCTGTCGGTGGACCGGTACCGCCGTTACGCCCTCTGGATCTCCGGGGTTGGCGCCGGCATGGCCGGAGGAGCGCTCGCCCTCCGCCTCGGGGTCTATCTTCCCAATATCTCCGCCGGCCGTGGATGGATCGCTCTGGTGACGATATTTCTCGGCTACCGCAAGCCCCTGGGGGTGCTCCTCGCCGGGCTGCTCATAACCCTCACCGAGAGTCTCGCCAATAACGCCCAGGGCACCCTCGAGATACCGAACACCCTGCTTCTCTCCCTCCCCTACCTGCTCACCCTGATTGCGATGATTCTCTACTCAGCAGTGCGTCGTCTTCAGCGGTAAGGGGATAGAGGGGAAGGGACTCGGGCAGGAGCGTTTCGGCGGCCTGCCGAAGCCGCCGGAACCGTTCGCTCAGGCGCGCTCTCGCGGCGCCCAGCCGCTCGAGGGGCCGGCGGAGATTGAGGTTTCCCGGCGCCCCGGTCGAGGTCCGCTGCGCCAGGGCGTTCTCAAAGGCGGGAACCTCCACCGCTTCGACCGATGCGGCAACCGCCCTGTAGGCGTCGCGAAAACTCATCCCACCCCGCACCCGGTCGTAGGCCGCGTCGGTGGCAAAAAGCTCCGCCGAGAGCGCTCCCTCGAGGCGGTCCCGGTTTACTTCGAGCTGTTCCATGGTAACCGCCATGACAAGAACCATGTCGATCGCCTCCCGCAACCCGCGCATCAGCGGCTCCTTGGTCTCCTGGAGGTCACGATTGTAGCCCGCCGGCAGGGCGTGCATAACCCCCCGGACACTCTGGGCTCGACCGGAGAGGGAGGCGGCCTTGCCCCGGATCAGCTCGAGGCCGTCGGGGTTTCGCTTCTGGGGCATGATGCTCGAGCCGGAGCACAGCTGCTGCGGAAGGGCAAAGTAGCCGACTTCGGGAAGGGAGAGGATAATGAGGTCCGAGGCGTAGCGGGAGAGGGTCAGACCGATCTGCTCACAGACGCCGAGAATTATGCCCTCGCTCCGCCCCCGGGCGTGCTGGGTTGCGAGCACGTTGTTGTGAACCTCCTCAAAACCGAGAAGAGTCGCGGTCATCTCCCGGTCGAGGGGAAGGGGCGTGCCGTAGCTCGCCGCCGAGCCGAGGGGGTTCCGGTCGATCTGCCGGTAGACCGCCTCGAGGAGCTCGAGATTGTCGAGGGACTCCTCGGCAAGGGCGGCGAGGTAGAGCCCGACGGTGGAGGGCATGGCGATCTGAAGATGGGTGCGACCGGGCATCGGCGTCGCCTTTTCTTCCTCAGCCCGGCGCAGAAGGACCGCCGTGAGGTGCTGCAGGGCCGCCTGAAGAAGGTGGAGCCCCTCCTTCGCGTAGAGCCGCAGCGCCGCGAGCACCTGGTCGTTGCGGCTGCGCCCGGTGTGGATCTTCTTTCCCACCTCACCGAGACCCTCGGTGAGGGCGACCTCCAGGGCGGTGTGGCAGTCCTCGTCCTCCCGGCGGACAGTGAACTCCCCGTTCCGGGCGGCGGCGGCTATCCCGGCGAGGCCGGAGGTGAGAGCCGCCGCCTCCTGCGCTTCGATCAGACCCGCCGAGGCGAGCATCCGGGCGTGAGCTGCGCCGGCGAGACAGTCTGCGTAGACCAGCTCCCGGTCAAGGAGGTAGTCCCGGCCTACGGTAAATCGCTCGATCAGCTCGTTAAGCTGATACCCCTTCTCCCACAGTTTCGCCACCGTCCACCTCCGTAAAACTCAGCGCCTGGGAATCCGCGTCCACCTTGATCGTAGCGCCGTCGCCGTAATCGCCCCGGATGAGGTGCTTTGCCAGGGGATTCTGAAGGTGGGTCTGAATCGCCCGCTTGAGCGGCCGTGCGCCGAAGGCTGGGTCGAAACCCGCCTCAGCGAGCAGCTTCTTCGCCGTATCCGTGACAAGGAGCTTGATCCTGCTCTCGGCGAGGCGCGCCTCTACCCGCCGGAGCTCGAGGTCCACAATCCTCGTGAGCTCCTCCTTGCCGAGACGCTCGTACATGATGATCTCGTCGAGGCGATTGAGGAACTCCGGTTTGAACGTCCTGTGCAAAAGCTCCCGAACCTGACCCTCCACCTCGGAGATCTCCCCGGCGTTGAGAATGAGGTCGCTGCCGAGGTTACTGGTCAGGATAACGATTGTGTTGCGAAAATCAACCAGTCGCCCCTGGCCGTCGGTGAGTCGCCCCTCGTCAAGGAGTTGGAGGAGGACGTTGAAAACGTCGGGGTGCGCCTTCTCGATCTCGTCGAAGAGGATCACCGAGTAGGGGCGTCGTCGGACAACCTCGGTGAGCTGCCCCCCCTGCTCGTAGCCGACGTAGCCGGGAGGCGCACCGATGAGGCGGCTGACGGTGTGTTTCTCCATGTACTCGCTCATGTCGATCCGGGTGAGAGCGTGCTCGTCGTCAAAGAGGAACTCCGCAATCGTCTTGGCGGTCTCCGTTTTACCCACACCTGTGGGCCCGATAAAGAGGAAGGTCCCGGTGGGCCGGTTGATGTCGGCGATTCCGCTCTTGTTCCGCCTGATCGCGTCGCTGACCGCCTCGATGGCTCGTCTCTGCCCTATAACCCTCCGGCCGAGGATCTCCTCGAGTTCCAGGAGTTTGCTCCGCTCACTGGCCAGCATCTTGGAGACCGGTATTCCCGTCCAGGTGCTCACCACCCTGGCGATATCCTCCTCCGAGACCTCCTCCCGGAGGAGTCGGGAGTCCTCCTGTATCTCCGAGAGGCGGTTTGAAAGCTCCTTGAGCTTCGTCTCCGCCTCGGGAAGCCGACCATGCTTGATCTCCGCCGCCTTGGAGTAGTTGCCCTCCCGCTCGTACTGCTTCTCCTCGATCGACAGGTTTTCGATCTCCTGCTGAAGACGGCGCATCTCCTCGATGAACTCCTTCTCCCGCTGCCAGCGCGCCTGCATTGCGTCCCGGTCACTCTCGAGGTCGGCAAGCTCCTTCTTGATCACCTCGAGGCGCTCCCTGCTCGCCGGGTCCTTCTCCTTCTCCACCGCCTGGCGCTCGATCGTGAGTTGAAGAATCCGTCGCTGGAGCTGGTCGAGCTCCGTCGGCTGGCTTTCGATCTCCATCTTGAGCCGGCTCGCAGCCTCGTCCACCAGGTCGATCGCCTTGTCCGGGAGAAAACGGCTGGTGATGTAGCGATCGCTCAATGTAGCCGCGGCGATGAGCGCCTCGTCCTTGATGCGCACTCCGTGGTGCACCTCGTAGCGCTCCTGGAGGCCCCGGAGAATGGAGATCGTGTTCTCCACAGACGGCTCGTTGGTAAAGACCGTCTGAAAGCGACGCTCGAGGGCGGCGTCTTTTTCTATGTGCTTTCGATACTCGTCGAGGGTCGTAGCACCGATCGCCCGGAGCTCACCTCTGGCAAGGGCGGGCTTGAGGAGATTGGAGGCGTCCATCGCACCCTCCGCAGCGCCGGCGCCCACAAGGGTGTGGAGCTCATCGATGAAGAGAATGATCTGCCCCTCGCTGGTGGATATCTCATGAATCACAGCCTTGAGACGCTCCTCGAACTCGCCGCGGAACTTGGTACCCGCGAGGAGACTTCCGAGGTCGAGGGAGAGGATCTTTTTTTCTTTCAGGGAGTCCGGGACGTCCCCGGATACGATCCTCCGGGCGAGCCCCTCGGCGATAGCCGTCTTCCCCACTCCCGGCTCACCGATGAGCACCGGGTTGTTCTTGGTCCGTCGAGAGAGCACCTGCATGACCCGCCGAATCTCCTCATCCCGCCCGATCACCGGGTCGAGCTTTTCCTGCCGGGCGAGAGCAGTCAGGTCCTTGCAGTACTTTTCGAGGACCCGGTAGCGATTCTCCGGGTCCTGATCGGTTACCTTCTGCCCGCCCCGTATCTCCTTCAGGGCTCCTTCGACCCGCCCCTTGGTGAGGCCGACACCCTTGAGCAGCCGGCCGGCCTCGCTGTCGGTATCGAGCAGGCCGAGCAGCAGGTGCTCGGTACTCACATACTCGTCCCCGAGGCGTCTCGCCTCCCCCTCCGCCTTTGCAAGCAGCCGGGAGAGCTGAGGCGCCATCTGGAGCTGAGCGCCCTCTCCGTAGATCTTGGGCTTAGTACCGAGGGCGTTGTTGAGCTGCTGCTCGATCCGGGCGATGGGCAGCTCGAGTTTAGTGAACAGGGCAGGAACGACACCGTTGTCCTGACGCATCAGGGCGAGGAGAAGATGATCGCTGTCGAGGGTGCTGTGGTCCTGCTGGTGTGCGAGGGTTGTTGCTTCCTGTATCGCTTCCTGCGCTTTTGTAGTGAGACGATCTGAGTTCATCTGCGCGACTCCTTAGTTGGTTGTAGTCCGAGATGGATTGTCTGGTGACCTGGAGACATGGCAAATATAGTCATCGTTTCCCCTCCAAGCAAATTGTAGTAGCTTTTGTCGAAAGGAAGAACCATGAAGCATCAACCAGAAGGGCTGCCACAACGAGTGATAATAATGAACGGTTTCTCCCCTGAGGAGATAGATACGATTCTCAAGACAGTCAAGCGGGCGATGCCGGACCCCGGGGATATTATGTTCGCCATGACCACCAAGACCTCCGTGGAGATGAAGCTCCGGGATCTGATCGAGGATATGAGTGAGGACCATGAGTACCTCAAGAAGAACCCTCCCACCCAGGAGCAGAGGGAGTCGGCGAGGCAGAAGCAGGAAACAGAGGGGAACTAAACAAGCCCGAGGACGACAACAGTCTCAGGGGGCGAGGCTCTTTACGTAGAGCTTGCGCCGTTTAAAGCTCTTCTGCAGCTTGTGGCCGCTGCTGTTGAGGAAAGAGTCGTGGTTTCGATGCCCCTCGTGGCTTATGGCGAGGACAAACTGGATCTCCCTTGCCAGTTCCTTGGTGAGGCGTTTGTGAAGCCGTTTGTGAAGCCCGAGGTCCCGATACCGTCGCGTGACGTAGTCCACCGGGACGTAGACCGACCGGTCCGGGTAGAGCGCCCCGTGGACATAGTCGAAGATCGCGCTCATCTCCGGGTCTGAGAGCTCCTCGGGACGAGGGACAGGCAGCCAGAAAGCGAAGCCTTCGACTCTCAGGTCCTTTACCGCCAGGTAGACCCCTCCCCTCTCAAAGGCGTCATCGAGTTGCTGCATCGAAAAGTCGGGGTAGTGTTTGACGATATCCGGGAGGTAGCGCTGTACGAACTCCTCGAGCTGACCCCGCTTTCTCCAATCCACCGGAACGTAATCGAAGCCTGAGACATCGGAGCGGAGTATCCGGGTCAGGTGGTAGATGTTGATAAGGGCGATAAAGAGGTTGGCCGCTACAATTGGTATCGAGCTGATCAGGACCCCGTAGGTGACAAAGGCAGCGGATCCGATAAGGTTGAGGAGCCGCAGTTTGACAAAGGATACCATCAGCAAGGAGACCGCCACCATGAACGATGCGAAGTAGCCAATCAGCTCGACGATCATCGGGCAACTCTACTATGGCGAAACCGCTTGTGCAACGGAGCCGGCTGTTTCTATATTGGCCCTATGCGGTATCGAGCGGCCCTCGACAATATGGAACCCTACGTCCCCGGCAAGAAACGCGCCGGGGCGATCAAACTCTCCTCCAATGAGAATCCCCTCGGCCCCTCTCCGAAGGCGGTAGAGGCGGCCCGAAAAAGCCTCGAGACACTTCACTTCTACCCCGACGGCGGGGCGACGGAGCTCAGGCACGCTGTCGCCCAGAGGCACCGGCTCACTCCGGAGCAGATCATAATCGGTAACGGTTCGGACGAGGTCCTCACCCTCGCGGCGGCCGCGGTGATCGAGCCGGGGGATGAGACGGTCACCGCCGAGCACACCTTCAGCCAGTACGCCTTTGCCACAACGCTCTACGGTGGCAGCTGCCGCCGCGCCCCGATGCGGGACGGGCGGTTCGACCCCGAGGCGCTCCTCGATAAGATAGGAGAGCAGACGAAGATCGTCTTCCTCTGTAACCCGAACAATCCGACAGGAACCTATCTCTCCGCGGATACCCTCGACTCGTTTCTAAAGGCGGTTCCAGCGGACTGTCTGGTCATTATCGACGAGGCGTACGCCGACTACGCGGTTGCGCCGGATTTTCCGCGGAGCGAGAAGCTCCTCGACCGGTTCGACAATATCCTGGTCCTGCGAACCTTTTCAAAGATCTACGGTATCGCCGGCCTCAGAGTAGGCTACGGTTTCGGCAGGGAGGAGCTCATCGAACGGCTTGGAAGAGCGCGGCAGCCCTTTAACGCCAACAGCCCAGGCCAGGCCGCAGCAGTTGCAGCTCTTAGCGACGAGGAGCACCGCGCAGCGTCTCTCGAGCTCAACCGCGCCTCCCTCGCCTTCATGGAGGGGGCTCTCGGTACGCGGGGACTCCCCTACTTTGAGACCCAGGCGAACTTTCTCTGTGTCGATCTCGGGCGGGACGCGGAGCCGATATACCGGAAGCTCGCTGACGGAGGGATTACCGTCCGGGCGCTCCACTCCTTCGGCCTGCCGACGATGCTCCGGATCACCCTCGGCCCGGTAGAGATCATGGAGCAACTGATAAGCCTCCTCGACGCCGCTCTCACCCCGGAGCGAGCCGCCTCCTCCCGGTAGCGGGAGCCTGGCAGCGATAGAACCAGGCGACCGTACCGTGGGGCCTTGACAGAAACCACACCAATCGCTACATTCACCCTCACACAGCGCAGGGTAGAGCAGATGGTAGCTCGTCGGGCTCATAACCCGGAGGTCGCAGGTTCGAGTCCTGCCCCTGCTAATGAAAAAGCCGGATCACCTTTTTTGGTGGCCCGGCTTTTTTTATGCCTCGGCAGTTTGCCTGCTCATCACACTTCCGGTATTTCGACTGGGGAGCCGGCAGCAGATACGTATCAATATTTTTTTATCGATAATTGTTGACAGATTTTCCCGGGTAATGTAGAATCAGTCTTACAAATTAAATCAAGAATTATCTGGTCTCGCAGATCCCAGACGGAAGGAGTTTCCGAATGAACGATACGGTTGTGCAGAAAATGCGCGATCTCGTCGAGAACTGCATGGGCGAGTCCCCGGCGTACTGCCAGGCTGCATGCCCGAT
>JBKHDM010000021.1:0-38050 GCA_046541355.1 Spirochaetaceae bacterium | reverse complement strand
TCCCACATCGAGCTGGCCGAACAGGAGCTCTCCCGCTCCTCCGGTTAAGGCCGGTGGCAGCCCCTCCCTCCCGAGGCAGGCACGGTCGACACGCTCGATGAGGGCGGCCACGCCCCTCCTCGTGGATCCTTGGTGTTCCCCTCATCCTAGAGCACCGCTTCGTAGGCGCGGAGGTAGCCCTCGACCATTCTGGAGACGGTAAACCGCTCCATCGCCCACTCACGGCAGCGCCTGCGATCGATCGTATCAGGGTCGCGACTCAACCTGCGCGCCGCGTCCGCCGCCTCCCGGGCGTCTCCCACGAGAAACCCGGTTTCCCCGTCCAGAATAAGCTCCCCCATCGAGCCACGTTTTATGGCGATGACGGGGGTTCCCGTCAGCATTGATTCCACCACCGTCAGACCGAAGGGCTCGTCAAAATTGATTGGATGAAGCAGGGCGAGGGCGTTGCCCAGCAACCGGTCTCGAAGCTCCGGTCCCGCCGGCCCGACGTAGCGAATCGATGTACCGTCGATTTCAGGCTCTACGTAGCGGTTGAAATACCGCTGGTCCTGGACGATTCCGGCGATTACCAGGGGAAGCCCCACGGTTCGGGCTATCCAGATCGCCTCCCTTGTCCCTTTATCCCTGTGTATCCGACCGAGGAACAAAAGGTACTCCCTCCCCCGGGGAACAAAGGTGAACTGTTCCGGGTCCACTCCGTTATAAACCGTTGCGAGGTAGTCGATCTCCGCGGATCGGTCGGCGTCGCTGATTGAGATGTAATGGACCCGGTCGTTGTAACGGCGGTAGACCGGCAGAATCTTCGGGGAGGAGAAGCCGTGTATCGTGGTTACCATCGGCGTGGTAATGAGCCTCGAGTAGGTGAGGGGAAGAAAGTCGAAGTGGTTATGAATCAGGTCAAACTGATCGGCCTGCTCCATCAGGTGCGCTATATGGAGGCACTCCCAAACCTTTGGATCAAGGCTCTTGTCCTCCTCGTACGGGGCGGGGGCTACCGCTTCAAGCCGCGCCCGCGTCCGGGAGTCTGCGGTTGCGAAGAGGGTGACATCGTGGCCGGCCTCCAGGAGTCCCTCGGTCAGATGAGACGCAACCAGCTCCCAGGGACCGTACGCCCGGGGCGGCGTTCGCCAGGCTATCGGTGACAGTATTGCGATCCTCACCTCTGTTTCCACCGTTTATACAGGCAGTGATCAAGGCTATCCAACCTTCTGCGGCTGGTCAACGTGGAACGTGTCTGTTGCCCGTGATCGACGATACAAGTATCATGTCCGCGGTTCTTTGGTTAGGGCAGTGCGATGAAATCACCGTCGTTGCGGAGAGTCACTACGATCCTTCGACCGGACGCCGGTCGCGTCCTGATCCGGGCACACAAGAGCGGGGGCAAAGACCGGCACACCAGGATAGCAGCCCGTCTCGCCGGGCTTTCCGAGAGTGAGGCAAAACGAAGAGCCGAGGCGATCCAACGTCGTTTTGGAACGAGGCATCGGCGCTTTAACGACTGGCTCCTCCAGATGTTCGCCTCCGTTTCCGACAACCTTCCCACGGATCACCCGTTAACCGATGCGCACAGGACCCTCATCGCCTCGGCCTTTGCCCAGGAGTACGCCCTCGAGGCCGCCGCGCTTTTCAATCCGTCGATGGTACCCCATCCGAATCAGTCCAACCTTCCGAAAGGGAGCGCCCGGTTCGTTTTGAGCTTACGCGCCACCGGAGAGGGGCACATTTCCTCTCTCGTCTTCCGGGAAGGAGAGGTGGGCCCGACGGGGGAAGTGACGGTCTATCCTGCCTCGCCGTACGTGTACGAGGGTGAGCGCGAGGAGAACCCGACCTTTGATACTGCGCTGTTTCGGGAGAAACTGCTTGAGCTCGGGGAGTGTAACGCGGTATCCCGAGGTCTTCTCGACGGGCTCGGCGAAGAGTTCTCGCAACGGGAGCTCGAGAGCGTCCTTGCGGACTTCGAGCGACGCAATCGCAGATTTCCAAAGCAGACCGGCGCCACCCTCGATTGCGTGAGGTCCCTGCTCTACTCCCACTACAAACTCGTTTTTCCCGAAGCCGGCGATCTTTCGGAGCGGGCACTCTACCCCCTCGGACCGATGGAGCGAGCCGGTATCGAGGACGCACGGTTCGTCCGCTTTATCGGTGACGACGGCAGGGCGACCTACTACGCCGTCTATACCGCATTTGACGGCAAGGTAGTGTTGCCCCAGCTCCTGCAGACCGACGACTTCGTCCGGTTCTCGGTGAGCACTCTCAGCGGACAAGAGGTCGAAAACAAAGGGATGGCACTCTTTCCCCGAAAGGTGGGCGGCTCCTATCTGATGGTTGGGCGTCAGGACAACGAGAATCTCTACCTGATGTACAGCGACACCCCCCTATTCTGGAGGGAGAAGCGGCTGCTTCTCAGGCCGACGTTTCCCTGGGAGTGCGTGCAGATCGGAAACTCCGGAGCACCCCTGGAGACCGACGCAGGTTGGCTCCTGTTTACTCATGGCGTCGGGCCGATGCGTACCTACTCCATCGGTGCGGTACTCCTTGACCTCGAAGACCCCCATCGAGTCATTGGTCGTCTCCCTGAGCCGTTGCTCACACCAACGGCGTCCGAGCGGGAGGGGTACGTACCGAACGTCGTCTACAGTTGCGGCGCCATGATCCACCGGGAAAACGTGATACTTCCCTACGCGGCGAGCGATTACTTTACACGGTTCGCGGTAATGGATGTAAACGAGCTGGTGGAACAACTGTTGCGCTCCGGGCGGAACGGCGGCCCCCTGGGAACGGGGCAGATCGTCGGGGGAGAGCGCGGGTAGGTAACCTGGAAGGAGGTCACATGGACGCAATACGACGGATGGCAATCGTTGGGGACTACGCCCCTCGTCGTTGTGGCATAGCCCAATTCAGCAGTGATCTTGCACACTGGATAGTCAAAGCGCATCCGAGGACGGAGCTGCAGGTTGTAGCGGTCAACGACAAACCGGAAGGTTACGACTATCCCCCGGAAGTGCGCTTCGAGATCCCGGAACAAAAGTCCGCGGCCTATGCCCAGGCTGCGGAGTACCTCCACGCAACCAACGTTGACGTGGTTTCCCTGCAGCACGAGTTCGGAATCTACGGCGGCCCCGCGGGACGACACGTTCTCGCGTTACTGAAACTGCTTCGCATTCCCGTAGTCACTACGCTCCACACGGTGCTCGAGGAGCCGACGGAGGAGCAGCGGCAGGTGTTGCTGGAGATCGCCAAGCGCTCGACCTATCTGGTGACGATGACACAGCGAGGCGCGCAGATGCTCCGGACCATCTACGGTGTAGACCAGGAGCGAATTGCCGTCATTCCCCACGGTATTCCGGACATGCCCTTTGTGGACCCGAGCTTCTACAAGGACGAGTTCGGAGTGGAAGGAAGAAAGGTCATTCTCACCTTTGGCCTTCTTTCTCCCAACAAAGGTATCGAAGTGATGATCAACGCCCTTGCGAGGATCGTCCGGGAGGTACCGGAGGCGGTCTACATCGTCGTAGGGGCAACCCATCCGAACCTCCTAAGATCCCAGGGCGAGACCTACCGCCTCTCCCTCGAGCGCCTCGCGGAGCGGCTGAAGGTGAAGGAGCATCTGGTCTTCTACAATCGGTTCGTCTCTTCCGAGGAGCTTCTCGAGTTTCTCGGTATGGCGGACATCTACGTCACACCGTACCTCAACAAGGCTCAGATCACCTCCGGTACCCTCGCCTACGCCTTCGGTTGCGGAAAGGCGGTTGTCTCGACGCCCTACTGGCACGCCGAGGAGCTCCTGTCGGATGACCGCGGTGTCCTTGTCCCCTTCGGTGACGCACCCTCGATTGCCGAGGCAATCGTCGAACTGCTTAAAGACGAGCCTCGTCGCCACGGGATGAGAAAGCGCGCATACACCCTCGGTCGGCATATGATCTGGCCCCAGGTGGGACAGCAGTACTATGAGTTGTTCAGGCGGGCGAGGTTGTGTCAGGCGCAGAGCTCGTCGAGCCGCCGGTACGCGGTGCGCACCCTTGCTGAATCTGCCCGATACCTACCCCAGGTCCGCCTCCATCATCTGAGCTCGCTCACCGATGATACCGGCATTCTGCAACACGCCCGGTACTCCGTGGCGAATCGGCTGGAGGGATACTGTACCGACGACAACGCCCGAGGGCTTATTCTCACAACCATCCTCAAAGAAGTCGATCCCGATAAACCGGAGCTGCTCGATCGGTTGAGGCTCCGGTGTGCCGCCTTTATCGATCACGCCTTCGATTGGGAGAGAAAGGTTTTTCGCAACTTCATGTCCTATGACCGGCGATGGCTCGAGGGGGAGGGTTCTGCGGACAGCCAGGGGCGCGCCCTCTGGGCCCTCGGGAGCGTGATCAGCGCCTCCGAGGATGCGCAGATGGTCTCCTGGGCGACGGAGATTTTCGATCAAGCCCTCAGAAACGCTGTTGCTTTCACGCCCTTGCGCTCGTCGGCCTTTGTCTCCCTCGGAGTCGTCGCATTCCTGCAGCGCTTCGGAGGGGACAGACAGGCTCGCCAGGCGGCGGAAACACTCCTCAACCGGCTCTTGGCGAGATACCGTGCGACCGCCGAGAACGGTTGGAACTGGTACGAAAACGAACTGACCTACGACAACGGGCGGATAGCCGAGGCTGTCATACGCCTCGGTGTCGCTCTCGAGCGAGAGGATGCCGTCGAGGTCGGACTCGAGAGCCTCCGCTGGTTGCGTGACGTCCACTCCGCTCCGGAGGGGCACTTCAGGGCGATCGGTAACCACGGCTTCTATCGGCGCGGTAAAAAGCGCGCCGCCTACGATCAGCAGCCCCTCGAGGCGGCAGCCGCGGTGGCGGCGGCGGTGGCGGCATTTGACGCGACCGGTGAGCCGGCGTGGCGCGACGAGGCGCACCGCTGTTTCGAGTGGTACCTCGGCCGCAACGACCTCGGAGAAGCGCTCTACGTCCCATCCGTTGGTGGGTGTTACGACGGGCTGATGGTGGACCGGGTAAACCGGAATATGGGAGCGGAATCAACCCTCTCCTTTCTTATGGCCCTTGGACAGATCCAGACGTTGGAAAGCAGGATTGCCTCCTACGGAGGGTCAAAAGGGGAAGATGTCGTTCCGAAAGGGGTAGCGGGACCCTCCCGCACCCTCGAGGGAACTCCCCCGCGGTGAGACTCAAAGGCGAGATCCCGGCGAGCATCGTTTTACTACGGCGGTTTCGGTTAGCGAAAACTCTCACGGTTTTCTTATCGATGGTTGTTAGTTTACGCTAATGGAGAATTACAGGCTGGAGGACCTGCGGCGCGCCCAGTATCTAACCCGAACCAACTGGGCGCTGATCGCATTTTTCACTCTTGCCGGAATCGCCGCGGGAGCCGCCGCCGGGGCGGTGATCTTTGCCATACCCGTCCTGGCCCTACTCTCCTTGCTGTTTGTCTCGATCCGACTCACCCGGCGATCACGCTTTGTCTTCGCAAGCTCCCTCACCCTCGGGCAGGTAATGGTTAACATAGTGCTGGTAGCGTTTCTCTTTCCCTTCGAGCATTACCTCGAGACATACCGGTACACGACGTTTATGACTGCCCTCCTCCTCAGTTCCGGCCTCATTGCCTTTGACCGTCGTCAGATTCTCGCGGTGGGTATCGGAAACCTCGTCATCTTCAATCTGGCCGTCGCGGTCCGCGTCATTCCCGCCGCTGGAATCTCCGGTTCACTCCTCTCATCCTATATCGCCCAGAACCTCGCCCTTGGCGTGGTGACACTCCTGGCGTGGAACATACGAGGGTTTGCGGACTTTCTCGTGCACTCCCTCCAGCGGGAGCACGACGCCGCCGCTGAAAAGAGCAAACAATTGGAGCGCTCCCTGCTCACGGGACGAACCGGATTTGACCTTGGTGAAAAGCTCCAGAGTCTCACCGTTCAGGCGGGGGAGTCGGTTAAAGCGACCCGGCAGAGCGTCGCCACCGTCCGGGAGAGCACCGAGGGGCTCACCCACGATGCCCAGGCGCTGATTGCCACGCTGAAAAAGATCGATACCGCCCGGGCACTCTTATCCGATTCTGTGGCCGCCACCGCTGAGCGGAGCCAGACCACGATGCACGAGGCGCAAACCGTCGCGGAGGATACCGACCGTACCCATCGACTATCGATCGATCTGGACACGAGGTTACAGAGGCAACGCGCCGAAATCGAATCGAGGCGAGCGCGGCTGTCTGCGCTGATTGGTCAGATTCACACCATGGTGGAAGCTAATCGGATGATGGCTGAATCAGCCACGGTGATCGGCGATATCGCCCAGAATACCCATGTACTATCGATGAACGCCCTCATCGTGGCGGCAAGGGCGGGATCTCACGGTTCCGGATTTGCCGTAGTGGCAACGGAGGTTCGTCAACTCTCCGAGAGCGCGCAGGAGCGCGCCTCTGCGATTCAGCGTGCGGTTGAGCGCAGTAATGAGGTGGCTCGAGACGCCGAGGCGGCGACGGAGGAGCTGCGTGACTTTGTCTCAATGATCGAAACCGAGATTGGGTCCGCCGCGGAGGGATTCGAAGAGGTCCGCAGTCGTATGGACCACCTTTCGGCGAGGGGTGAGCGGATCCGGACCGAAATGCAGTCGTTGTCCGACGTTGCGGCGGAGGCTCGGGAAGCTATCAAGGAGGTGGTCGCGTTTGTCGCGGCGGGCACGGAAGCGGCAGGTAACGTCGACAGCCGCCTGAAGTCGGTGCACAGCGCCGTGGCAACCGTCGATGCGGAGTCACAACGGCTTGATACTCTAGGCTCCGAGCTGACGAAACTAGGAGAGCGCAACCGTGCCCAGGTCGAACAGCTGCTGGCAACCCTCGAAACAAGCGCTGGAGAGGGGCGCTGAGGGCGCGCACCGGTCTCCACCCCGCCCCCGGGAGTGGCCATGCTCCCCGAGCGCACGGGGGGATGCTCTGCTTGGATCTTAAGCCGGTGCTTGCCAACCAAACCTCGCCTAGGGTCGATTTGTTAGGCAAGGTAAAAAGCTATGACAACGGTATTCGATATCCTCGAAGAGGAGAAGCTCACACTGCTACGTCTGGAGCTGAGCTCTGATCAGGCGACAGTCCCCAAGGATCACTTCTTCGGCTTCAACAGATACTTCTGAGGGTTGCTGATCGGCGTCGGGTGCGCCACCCCCCTTTCCGCAGAGACTCCATCGCCCAGGGGCGCGTCTGGAGGCCGACTGGTGCTCAGCCCCGGGGTACGGCGTTTTTCCTATAATCCCAGACCTAATCTCAGACCAGTCGTCCAGAGATCCAGAAAGAATAGTATCGCATCAGCGTTATGCTTTCTGTAATGACATTTAGAAGTGCCGGCGGGGAGAGTCGAACTCCCACACCCTTGCGGGCGGCAGATTTTGAGTCTGCTGCGTCTACCAATTTCGCCACGCCGGCAGGTGGTGGGCGTCGCTTATGCGACGTCTCTGGGAGTGTACTGGAGCCGTTGCGCTTTGACAACGGAGCGAAAAGCGATTCGGGCCCCGGGGTAGGGGGTGGGCCGGATTCGGGCCGGTGGCGGTGTGCGCTCTGCTCGGCGGCAGGGCCCCCGGAAGACTGCAGGCTGGACCGGGGTCAGGGCAACCGTTGAGGTCCATGGATAGATGGAACTTCCGGGCCTCGGTTATCACTCCCTGGATGTGGGTGACGTTGGTATTCGCAATGCGGCTGAGGGCTGCGACACGTCCGTCGATTGACGAGGCGGACTCCTTTATGGAAGAGATCTCCCTGCTTACCTCGCCGGAGATGTTCTTGAGGGCCGTGGCGGAGGCGAGTACACGGTCGTTGCCGCTGCGCTGCTCATCGACCGCCTGGCCCCCGGAGATATACGCCTGAGCCATCAGCGTTCCTATCGAGTAGAACTCGGCGATTTCCCGCTGTATGCGGACCGTCCGGTTCAGCACCTCGTCCGCTTCCGCAGCTTGCACCGCCACCGCCCAGGAGGATGTTCTGCTGGAGTCTCAGGATATCCACCGCCGAGGGCGCCTGCTGCTCCCGGAGGAAGAGAACGTCCCGCTCCGTGCTTCTCGTGCTGATTACGCTCACCGCGGTAGCCGCGAGGACGAATAGGAGGATAAAAGCGAAGCCTACCCTAACTCGACTTCGGACAGTCATGGACAGCCTCCTTCGACCCTTGTTACAGGCGCCGGTAGTATGGCGACTACGCCCAAGCAGGGTCGAGAAGGGCGGATAGGCGAGACTCGAGGAGCGTCTGGGTAGTATGCTTGGCCTATGGCAAAGTTGCTACACGCCCTCAGGGTGCGGCGGGAGAGTCTCGGACAGCCTCCTGGCTCCCTCAGTGTGGAGGAGTCCGGCGAGCCGAGCGTGCTCGATGTGATCACCTACGATGAGAGCTCCTTCTCCGAGAGCCGGATCGAGTTGCCTCCGGGCTCCGCCCTTCCGGAGCTTCCGCCGGAGCCGGAAGGCGGCGTGCGCTGGATAAACGTTACCGGCGTCCAGGATGGAGGGCTGCTCCAGGAAATCGGACACCGCTTCTCGGTACACCCGCTCATGCTCGAGGATGTGCAGCACACCGATCAGCGTCCGAAGCTCCAGGATAGCGGGGAGTCACTCTTTCTGGTGGTCCGGATGATCTCCTGGAACCAGGAGGATCGACTCATGGAGACCGAACAGGTGAGCATCTTCGCCCGGGGGAGTACGGTTATCTCCTTTCAGGAGCACCCGGGGGATGTCTTCGACGGTATTCGCGAACGGATCCGTCACGCGAAGGGGCGTATCCGGAGCCGCCGGTCGGACTACCTGGTCTACGCGATACTTGACGCGATTGTGGACTCGGTTTTTATCGTCGTCGATCAGCTGCAGGAAATGGTGGAGGAGACGGAAGAACAGATCCTCGATGACCCGACGGACTCGGCCCTCCCCGGGGCCCACGGTATCCGCAGGGATGTGATAACCATACGCCGGGCGATCTGGCCTCTGAGGGAGATGCTTCAACTCCCGACAAAGGGGCAGAACGAGTTTTTCCGGGATGAGACCGCCCCGTTTATCCAGGACACCTACGACCACGTTCTCGCCCTGGTGGATACGATCGACGGCCAGCGGGACCGGGTGACCGGCCTCTTTCAGCTCCACGCCTCGGTGGTCGCAAGCTCGACCAACGAGGTGATGCGGACCCTCACGATCATCGCGACGATTTTTATTCCCCTCACCTTTCTTGTCGGTATCTATGGGATGAACTTTTCCCATATGCCGGAGCTCGACTGGCCCTACGGCTATCCGACAATACTCGGGGTGATGGCTCTGGTGGCGGGGGGGATGATCTACTACTTCAGGCGACGTCGCTGGTTTTAGGGATCTAGCTGGTATGGCCCCGCTCGACTACGAGCTGCATGATGTAGGTCAACAGGTGCATATCGATGTCGACGGCGTAGGAGGATACGATATCCCGGATCGATTCCCAGTCTTGCGGCGTGAGAGGATCGTTCTGTTCGTCATACTGTTGCTGCATCAGGTCGAGTACATCGCCGAAAATGAGATCACCCGCTCCCTGTTCCCACCGCTCGTAACAGTGAGCAAAGAGCTCCTGTGTGAGCTCGGGAGGAAGGCCGGGGAGGAATCGTTGGAAACGTTGTTCCAGTTGCCCGGGGAACTCCTGTTCGGAGGCGCTCTTGCGTAGCCGTCGGAACTCCTTGTGGAAGCGGTCTGAGGTGTACATAAACTGTTAGGGATTGTAATCGAAAAAGGCGGCTTTTTGCACCAGGTTCCACGACTGACAACGATCATGATTTTTACCCTCCTCGCTGCCGCCTGCGCCTCCAATCAAAACGGGAGCGAGAGAACTCCGGATGAGCTTGAGGTCTACGGCGGGCGGATCGCGGAGGTTGTACAGCGTATCGAGGAGGGGGCAGACGACGAGGCGGAGCTTCTCTCCCTCCTCGCCGACCTCGGGGTCGCCCTGGCTGCCCGGGGGCAGGTCGAAGCGGCCGAGGACGCCCTCGATATCGTCTCCAGCCGCTTTGCCCGGGTCTCCCCGGAGGCTGAGGCGGTTCGGCTCGCCATCACCCTCACCGACGGATACGCGCGCCTCGAGCTGAACGATAACGCCTCTTTTTACCTCCAGGAGGGGCTCAGGAGAGCGGGAGCCCTCGAGGATGATTCTCTCGAGGCGGCGCTCCTGGTAGAGCTTGTCCTCACCGCCGCCCGGGGGGAGGGGGTCTTTGCCGACGACATCCGGGCGATCCTCGACCAGATTATTCTGCTCGAAGACCCGACGCTTCGCTCGGACAGTCTCCTCTCTGTTGCGGATGTGCTCTCCCGACGGGAGGTAGAGGTCGACGTGGGAAACCTTCTGCAACAGGCGATACCGGCGACGGCGCAGATACAAGGCTCCTACCTCCAGGCGGGGCGCTACGCCACCATCGCCTCCCTCTTTCGGCAGCTCGGAGAGAGAGCCGCTTCCGGTAACGCGGAGCAGAAGAGTGTCACCCTGGTTCTCCAGTCTCAGGAGCCGGTCACGGAGGTAGGGGAGCTCGAGGCGCTCTCGACGCTCCTCGCTTATCTGAGAGAGCGCGGGCTTTTGGGAGACGCGCTGAGGATAGCCGAGAGAATCCCCCTGGACTCACAACGCGCCCTCGAGGAGGCACGTATCGCCTGGGAGGCTTTTGAGCGGGGGGAGGAGGAGCGGAGCGTCGAGATCATGGAGTCCGCCCTCGAGCTGACCGAGGGCCCCGAGGCGACGAGTGCGGAGTTCCTCGCCGCCCGGGGTATGCTCGCCCGGCTGCTGGTTCGCCTCGGCCGGGAGGAGCGCGCCCGGGAGGTGGCCCGGGACCTTGCCGGAGAGCTGCGGGATGCCCCGGCCAACGAGGCGTACCGCCTCGCCTTCGTGGAGCTTCTGCTCTACCGGATCGCCGCGGGTGAGGTGGGGCGCCTCGCAGAGGTGGTCGAGCTCTCGGAGTCCGCGGATTTCCGCGCCCTCCTGCTCGTTGAGACGGCGAGGCGAGGGGAGCTTGCCGGGGAGCAGCGACTCCAGGCGGGCCTCCTGCGCCAGGCAGCGGGGGAGCAGCCTCAGGGACTGAGTCGGGAGACCGAGCTCCGATTAGTAGAGGAACTGCTCGAGCGGGGGTTGGTAAACGAGGCGCGACGGGTATCCGAGGCGAGTCCCGACCCCTTTGTGCGGGCGCAAGGAGTCATAACCCTCCTGCGCCTCGCTCCGGACTACTCCGGTCCGATCTGAGTGCCTAGGAAGCTCTCCTCTCGGAGGATCGCCTTGAGGTTCACAAGATCCCGCCCCCCCGCGGCGATCACCCGGAGGCCGAGGGTCGCCGCCCGGCTGCTCGCAATCGGGTCAAAGGGAAAATTGCTCCCGGGGCTCCATTCGTCCCCGACGATCTTTCGGAACTCCCCCCAGGAGACCCGCTTCAGCGGCTTTGCCGACGGGTATTTCTTCGGGTCGGCGTCGTACACCTGATCGATGTTCGAGAGGTTTATCACCGTGTCCGCTCCGAACCGCTCGGCGAGGATTACAGCGTCGTAGTCGGTCGACCAGCCCGGCTTCCATCCGGCGGCAACAAGAATGCTTCCGTCGAAGCTCTCAACCTCTGAGGGGTCTATCACCACCGGCTGCGGGCACAGATCGTGGAAGAGCCCTCGGATAAGTTGCGCGTTGAGCCGGGTCGCGGCGATGCCGATCCAGTCCTGCTCATCCTTGTCCGGCTCCCCGACAAGCTCCCGGTAGGCGCTCTGATACGCTCTCGCAGGTCCGCCGCCGCCGACAACCAGGACAAACCGGTGGCCCGCCTCCGCCACTTCTGATCGCAGCTGCTCGGCGAAGGCGGCGAGAAAGGAGGTGTCCGGTTTGTCCGGGGCGACAATGGAGCCTCCAAGGGAGAGGACAAATGTCTCGCTCATGGAGCTCATAGTATGCGAGGTGTGGGGCCACGTTCAACGTCGACCGGTTGCCCCGGAGAGTGCGGGGTAGTACTCTCTCCCCAGGGATAGAGGGATGAGCCAGGATCTGTCACACATACTCAGGCAATGGCCCTACGATCCGCGGGAGACGATCCGACTGATTACCGCCGACGACGGGCGGGAGGTGCTGCAGTTGCGACTGCCGCTCGGCCTCGAGCAGTACGAGCTCACCGGCCGGCCCGACGGCCTGCGCCCGATGGACGAGGAGAGCTATCTCCACCACCTCGAGGGTCAGGCGGCTCGCTACGTGGAGACCCACGGCAGTGACATCGGGTTCCGCATCGATCACCAGGAGGCTGTCGAGCTGCACAGCGAGGGGTTGCTCTTCTATTACCGCTACCTCCTGCTCTTTCAGATCAACGACTACCGAAGGGTTATAAGCGATACCGAGCATAACCTCCGTCTCTGCCGGCTCCTCGAGCGCTACTGCCCGGACGAGGAGGATCGCAACGCCGTGCTCCAGTTCCGCCCCTATATCCTGCGGATGAACGCCGTTGCCAAGGCGATGGCGATGCTCCAGGGTGATCTGCCCGGCTCTCCCGAGGCGGCGGTCAAGCTTGCCATCGAGGAGATCGACGGCCTCGAGGAGATCGACTCCCCGGCTTTCCAGCTCGAGAAGGTCCGCTCCGTCAACTATCTCAGGGAGACCCTCAAACAGGTGGCCGCATCCCCCGGCAAGGAGTCGGACAAGCTCAAACGGGAGCTCGAAGCGGCGGTGCGGGAGGAGAATTACGAGCGCGCCGCCCAGCTGCGGGACCGATTAAACAGCCTCGGTTGACAAACCGCCTCCACAGGCGCATAGTTCAGCGTGATATTCGGGGATCAGCCTTCCAAAACTATGACTAGACGAATCTTACCATTCATTCTGTTGCTCACCGTCGCCTCGATCCTAGAGAGTCAGGAGATTCTCACGGCTCGGGACTTCTTCCGTCGGGTGAGCGAACGCTACGGCGAAATCGTCGACTACTCGGCGGATATTTCGATTATCAATGACGAGACCGACTACGATGGAGAGCTCTTCTATCTGCGGCCGGACTTCATCAGGATCAATTTCGAAGAGCCGTCGGAGCAGGTGCTCGTCTCCGACGGGGAGGATCTGCAGGTCTACATCCCCCGATACAACGTGGTTCTCGAGCAGTCCCTTCTCCAGGAGGGGGGAGCCGGTCCGGCGGCCCTGGCAAACGCTGAGGGACTTGAGCTGATGCGCCGGAACTACAGCATCGCCTATGTCGACTCCCCCGATCCGGTACCCCTGGAGGAGGATTCCGAGGAGATGGTGACACAGCTGCGGCTTACCTGGCGCTCTACCAACCAGGGGTACCGGCAACTGACACTTTCCATCGATGAAGACCTCCTGATTCGACGGATCGTCGGGGTTACAGTCGGGTTTACCGAGGTTCAGTTCGACTTCACCAACATAGAGCTGAATCAGAACATACCGGTGGCCCGATTCGACTATGATCCACCGTCCTCGGCCAACACGTTCGAGAACTTTCTCTTTGAGAGGGAAAACTAAGTATGGAGTCCATCGGGGCTAAACTCCAGGGTAGCCGCTCTTCCAAAGGCTACTCTGTGGAGCAGGTTGCGCGGGAGACACACATTGCCAAGCGGTTTATCGAGGCCCTCGAGGCGGAGGACTTCGATGCCTTTCCCGGGGAGCCCTACATCCTCGGCTTCCTGCGCACCTACGCCTACTTTCTCGACCTCGATGGTGATGAGCTGGTAACCCTCTACAGGAACACCCAGCTTCAGGAATCGCCTCCTCCGATGGAGGAGCTCCTCGACAGCCGGCGCCGGCCCTCCTGGATCAAAATCGCCATCGTCGTCGGCCTGGTTCTCATTGTCGGCGCAGGCATCGCCATCGCCTTTGCCAGCGGCCTTTTTGCCGAGAGCCCCGCAGAACAGGAGCCGGTTGCGGCGCCCCTGGAAGAAGAGGAGCCGGAGGAGCAGATCGTCACAAGCTCCATTACCCTTACCGACGAGTTTCTCGAGCAGCGCTTTCAGGAGGGCACCCGCCTCGACATACCGGTCAGCGGCACCACCTATCCCCTGACGATCGCCGCGATAAACGAAGGGGTCACCCTGCGCACTCCCAGTTCCCTGGAGCTGGTCACTCCGGGGCAGGAGGAGAACTTCGACATGAGCGGTGACGGGGTCGCCGACGTTCGTGTGGTAGTGCGGGATATCACCCGGGGGGATTCCCCCACCGTCGTAATGCGGGTGGACCGGGTCGTTTCCTCCCCCTCGGGCTCCTCCGAGCGCTCCGACCGGGCGATCGGCAACGCCAGCGAGACCCCGGTGGTGGGTAACTCATCGGAGCCGGACCGGCTCGATCCGACCACGGTGGTGGCGGAGTTTGAGGAGGAGCAGGAGTACATCGTGGAGATCGAGTTCCGCGGCTACACCCTCTTTCGCTATCTCATTAACGGTGAGGATCGCAGCGAGCAGTACATGCAGAGTGGCGATGTGTTCCGCACGAGTGTGGACGGTGAGATCCTGCTCTGGTTTTCCAACGCCGGTTCCGCCCGGGTGAGAGCTGCGGGAAGGGAAGTGCCCTTCGGCGAGGCCGGGGAGGTTGCCATCGGCATCCTGCGATGGAACGACGACCCCGCCACCGGAGAGGCGCAGCTCGAGAAGATCCCTGTCTACTGACAAGACCTTTCACATAGTCCATCTCGGCTGCGCAAAAAACCTCTATGACGCCGAGCTCATGGCGGGCGCTCTGGTAGACTCCGGCTGGCGAGAGAGCGCTGATCCCGAGGGGGCGCAGGCGATACTCATTAACAGCTGCGGCTTTATCGAGGCGGCCATAAGTGAGTCGGTTGAGACTGTTCTGGAGTATACCGCCGGTTATCCGGACTCGGCGGTGGTGATGACCGGCTGCCTCGCCCAGCGCTATCCTGATCAGATCGCGATGGAGATCCCGGAGCTCGCCGGAGTATTTGGAAACCGCAGGCCTGAGGCAATCCCGCAGTTCCTCTCCCGGGTCGCCGGCCCCTCCGCGCCGCGGCGCCCCTCGGGAAAACCAACCTTCTGGGATGCGCCTCCCGGCGACCCGGACTGGCGCCACCGCACCGCGCCTCGACCGACACTCTACACCCCCGCCGGGACCGCCTATGTCAAGATCGCCGAGGGGTGCACCCACAACTGCGCCTTCTGCGCCATACCCCAGATACGCGGAACCCTGCGCAGCCGATCGGTGGACGCTGTTGTCCGGGAGGTGGAGGATCTGCTCTCCCGGGGCATCCGGGAGATCAACCTGATCGCCCAGGACCTGAGCATCCTCGGTCTCGAGGAGGGGCGTCGCGACTTTCTGCCCCTTCTGGAGCGGATCAGCGAGCTTCCCGGCCACTTCTGGGTCCGACTGCTCTACATCTATCCGGAGCACTTCCCCCGGCAGCTGCTTTCGATCTGCCGCAGGGATCCGCGGATTCTTCCCTACTTCGACCTGCCGATCCAGCACGCCGACCCGGGCGTTCTCGAGGCAATGGGTCGGCCCGCCACCCCGGAACGCACCCTCGAGACCCTCGACAGGATACGCTCGCAGCTGCCGGACAGCGTTATTCGGACCACCTTTCTCGTCGGCTTTCCCGGGGAGGATCAGGCGGCCTTCGACACCCTCCTCGCGTTTCAGGCCGCCGCCCGATTTGACTGGATGGGCGCCTTCGTCTACTCGCCTCAGGAGGGCACCGCCGGCTACGATCTCTGTCGCGGTCCTGGTGCGGTTGCGCGGGAGCTTGCCGAAGAGCGGGCGCAGGCGCTCTACCGGCGGCAGGAGAGTATCACCACCGAGGGGCTCAGCCGTTTTGTCGGAAGGGTGCAGGAGCTTCTGGTCGAGGAGCCGGTGATCGGCGAGGACCTCTACTTTGCCCGGGGCGCCATGCAGGCGCCGGAGGTGGACGGCACCGTGGTGCTCTCTGCTCCCGAGGGGAGCCTCACTCCCGGCAGTTTCGTCTCCGCCCGGATAACCGGGGTGGACGGCTACGACCTGCGGGCGCGGCTGGCGGTAAAACCGTAGCTCGACTCGAGCTGTGCAACTTTCGAGCGCTCTTCGGGAGAGGCGAGGGTCTCGATCAGGCGGGCGTACCTCTCAAACAGGTGGCGGTACTTTTCAATTTTGAATGAGGGAAGGAGCTCCAACGCCTCCCGGACCATCCCCTCCTCGATGTAGCGCTCCATAACCTCACGCTTCTCCACTCTCGCCGCCTCGATCCGGTGGAGGGATCTCCTGCCTGCAGGGTAGACCTCGAGGAGTCGAAAGTCCCGGCGAAGGGTGAGGATCGGGACGCCCTCCGGGTCGGTGAGGAGCCACTGCCCCCGCTCTCGTCGCTGTGCGCCCCAGGGGAGCCGCCGGGGGTCGATATAGCTGTCCAGGAGGCGGGAGAGCCGCTCCTCCCGCTCCAGCCGACCGATCAGGTCGACCGTTTGTGCCGCCGGCGCAGGTCGGTCGAGCTCCACGGTGTAGAGAACCTCCCGGGTCTTTCGCTCGCTCTGGGTGTTCTTGCCCCCCCGGAACTTGACGTGGTCCTGTACCCTCGCCTCCACCCGATTTCGGCCGGAGCGGGAAAGCAGGGTAACCATCCGCTCCGGGGGGATCAGGCCGTCGGTGTTGTAGGATACAAGGAGGTATCTCCCTCTTGCGGATCGGACAAACCGCTCAAAGGCTGCCTCACACGCCCTGACTCCCCCCTCCCGGGTGGAACGGCAGAAGTCGGATCGGTTGTGGTCCCTGCGAATCCCTGCCCGACTGCCGAGGCTCAAAGGCCCTGGATCGTAGCGGTCGGCGAGGGTCGCGGTGTTCAGGAGGTGGTAGTTCGCCCCGTACTGGTGGACCGTGTAGGGGGGGTCGGCGTAGATGATCTGCGCCTCCGGGACCCTCGCCTGCTCGAAGAGCTCTTCCGCCGCGAGGGTAGTTACCTCGCCCCGGGGGCCGCCGATGAGGGGTAGCGGCCGGAGCTCGATCGGCCCGAGAATCCGGGCGAGGGCGTCTCCCCGTCTGCCTCCCCAGCCTCGGTGAAACCCTTTCATTACCCCGGAGGTGTTGATGTGGACGCTCATCTCGTAGAGGAGGGAGGCGAGGACCGTCTCCCGCACCAGGGGCGGGGCGAACGGCTCCCCCTCGAGGGCGGCGAGGATCGCGTCTATTCGCAGGGCGTTCTCCCGGCTGTAGAAGAGCCGCTCCCCGTCGAGGTCCGGCGCCGCGGTCTGTCGCGGGGCGTAGTGGCGGGCAAAGTGCTCTTTTTCCGGGGAGTCCGGCGCCTCGAGGTGGTTTAACCAGGCGAGGGTCTCCGCGTAGGGCGATACCCCCCGGAGGCCGAGGCTTCCGGCGACCGGCGCAAAGAGCGCGTCCACCCCCTCCGGCTCGAGCTCGAGAAAGGGACGAAGAAGGGGCTCACAGTAGGGCTCAAGGTCGTTTGCAACTACCTCGAAGCCCGCCAGGCGCGCCATCCTGCTCACCACCCCGGAGCCGGCAAAGGCGTCCACAAAGGCCAAAGGCGGCTCCTCCCCGCCCGCTGCCTCGGCCCGGGGCATGAGTTGGACTCGGGGCCCGAACTCCTCCCCGCCCGCTGCCTCGGCCCGGGGCGCGAACTCGCCCCGGGGCGTCTGAGGCGCCCGGCGGAGTCGAGGCTCCCACCCCTCCTTTCGCAGGATCTCCGTCACGCTCTGCCAGATAAACGGCAAAAGCCGCCGTTTGTTACCGAGATAGGTGATGATCTGCTGCGAGAGGGCGGGGTGGTCAAACACGGTCGCTTGGAGCTTATGGCGCGGTTGAGGCGGTGTCAACGGCGGGGCGGGCGCTGGCAGGGGGCGGCGCCGGGCGGCCGTGGACGTGCTTGGGGCGTGGCGCCGGGCGGCGCGGGCGCCCGTGGATGTGCTCGGCGGCGCGCCGGCGGATGCTCGACTGCGCTGAGCGGCCACAGCGCGCCCGCGGCGGGAGCCGGCGGCCGGGCAAAAAAGAGGCCGCCCCGGAGGGCGGCCCAAACGGGTCAGGTGACCTGTAGCTTAGAAGCGGAGGAAGTTTTTGACCTGAAGGACGAACACATTGGCTGCAGACGCGTAATTTTCCTCGTCCCCGGTCCCATGGAGCGCTGCTTGATATGAAAGGTCGAGCTGGGTCGGAACAGGAAGAGACTGGAAGAAAAGGCTCACAGTCGGCGCAATGGTAAGCAGAGTGGTCGAATCCTCCTGTGCTGTACCCGCAAGTTCACTCTCCCCTGTGATAGTATAGGTAAGTGGGAGACTTGCCCCAAACTCGAGCCCATCTGCCACCATCGTGCTGAAGTCAGGCTCCGTCTCCACAGTGAACTCAGTCCCGGGAGCAACCTCTTCTTCATTTCCTCCCAACTGCTCAAGGTCTCGGGGGAAGAAATAAATGAACTCGGAGTAGAGATTCCAGAAGAAAGAATCGCTAAAAATGTAATCATAGTAGAGGCGAAAACCAGTTGCGAAGGTGTCGTTACCCACTCGACCGGCCTGGTACTCATCGCCGGCGGCCTGGTTCTCGGCGACTTCATCGGCGTCGTAGACACTCAGCGGCACGATAAACCCTGCGGCTGCGGCGAATCGCATCGACTCATTCGGGACGAAGCCGCTCGGTCCAAGAATTTGCGCCTTCGCACCGAGGAAGAGATCATTCAGTCCAGTCGGCTGACCGTTTTCCAACGTAGTTGCATTCGGTTCTGGAACATCTTCACCTGCTGCAACACTTCCCGCAAACTGCCATCCGGGAGCCCATTGCGCGGCGATATTGATCTCATCGGTAATTCCGTACTCGAGCGCTGCGGAGAGCGTCCATATCGTGAAGGAATCAATAAAACCTCCCGAGAGATCCACAAGGTCCTCACGATTGCCGTCCTTGTCGAAACCTTGAGTAACCGATCCGTAGCTCGGCGCAATCGTTGTCCGCAACACGCCCTTCGGCAGAACCAGCGCGTCGTCGGCAAAAACCGGAGCTACGAAGGCAGCCACAAGCAGCAGGGCAATAGTTTTCTTCATAACAAAAATCTCCTTACAACGTAGAGCTGTCAGTCGGTCGCCGACTGATAACATTGTTTTAGTATCATTGCAAACCGATGGGGTGTCAAGAACGTTCATTCTGCTGATCCTCTCTCCGGGACCGACCCGGGAGGGGCGCGGGCACAGCTGCCGCGACCGTCCCAGGCGCGTCCCCCGGCCTATTTGAAGCGCCGGCCCCTTTCTTCTACAATCTCCCTCTTAGATGCAGAGGGAGTTACAGCAAGCGATCACCTCTCTGAACCCGCAGCAGCGGGAGGCGGTGCTCCACCAGGACACGCCGCTTCTCATCCTCGCGGGGGCGGGTTCCGGCAAGACCCGGGTGATTACCGTCAAAATCGCCTATCTCATCGAGCAGCTCGGCGCGGACCCGCGTTCGATCCTTGCGGTTACCTTTACCAACAAGGCTGCAGGGGAGATGCGAGAGCGCGCCGGCCTCCTCGCCCCTCAGGCGCACAGCTCGATGATCCGTACCTTTCACAGCTTCGGCGCCTGGATGCTCCGGCGTAACACCCACCTCCTCGACATGCCCTCAGGCTTCACGATCTACGACGATGATGACATGGTCACCCTCCTGCGCTCGATCTTCCCCGACTACAACCGGAACGTCCTCAAAGGGCTCGCCCACCGGATCAGTCGGGCAAAGGATTACGGTCTCGCTCCGGAGGACGACCTTTCCATCATCAGCCACGACCCTGAGTTCCGCCGCTTTTACGCCGCCTACGAGAAGCGGTTGCGGGAGATCGGTAACGCCGACTTCGGTGACCTGATCCTAAGGCCTGTTGAGCTTCTCAGGGAGAGCGAGGAGGTGCGCCGGCGGATGCAGGATCGGTTCCGCTACATCCTCGTCGACGAGTACCAGGACTCCAACACCGCCCAGTTTCAGCTCCTCCAGCTCCTTGCCGGACCGGAGAGCTTTGTCTGCGTTGTGGGAGACGACGACCAGTCGATCTACCGGTTCCGAGGCGCGGAGGTGCGCAACATCCTCACCTTTCCCGAGAGCTTCCCGAACACAAAGGTTGTGCGCCTCGAGGAGAACTATCGCTCCACCGCGCCGATCCTCGATGTCGCCTCTGCGGTGGTCGCCCGCAACGAGGGGCGCCTTGGTAAAAGGCTCTTTACCCGCCGGCAGGGGGGGGCGACGCCAAAGCTTCTGCTCCTCAACGATCACGACGAGGAGGTGGAGTTTGTCCTCGACCGGGTGCGCCGGGCTGAGCGGGAGGGGCGGCCGGGAGAGATAGCGGTCCTCTACAGAACCAATGCGCAGTCCCGCCTCTTCGAGACCGCCCTCCTGAGGGAGAACATCTCCTACAAGATCATCGGAACCCTCCGCTTTTACGAGCGGGAGGAGGTGAAGGACGCGATCGCCTTTCTCAAATTCTTTGCCAATCCAAAGGACGAGGTGAGCTTCCGCCGGATCGTCAACAAGCCCTCCCGGGGCATCGGGGGGGCGAGTATCGACAGAGTTCTCGCCCGGGCGGCTCACTCCGGCGGGGACCTCAAGAAGGCCGCGGAGTACGCCCTGCCGGACCTCTCAGCCCGGGCGCGAAATTCTCTCAGGAGCTTTCTCACCAGAGTCGAGGAGCTCTCCGCCGCCCTCGAGGGAAAGGATCTCTCCCATTTTGTCGAGCGGGTGATTACCGACTCCGGTCTCAAGGCTTACCATCAGGAGCAGGACGAGGTCTCCGGGAGCCAGAAGCTTCAGAACCTGGAGGAGCTGGTTAACGCATCAAGTCTCTACGAGGCAAACAGCGGCGGGCTTATCGAGTTTCTCGAGGCGGTGGAGCTCGACAGCCGGCGGGAGCAGGGGGAGGACCCGGACGCCCGGGTCATTCTCATCACCATGCACAACACCAAGGGACTGGAGTTTAACGAGGTGATTATAACCGGGCTGGAGGACGGCCTGTTTCCCCGGAACGGAGAGGATCTGGAGGAGGTCGAAGAGGAGCGCCGCCTCTTTTACGTCGCCTGTACCCGGGCGAGGGAGGAACTCTACCTCACAACCTGTCGCTACCGTCGCCTCCACGGAAGGCTCATGGACTTCCTTCCCTCCCGCTTTCTCAGTGAGATCCCCGAGGAGGCGCTGGAGCGGGAGGACCGCGGATACGGCCGGTCGAGCTGGAACCCCGCCGGCCTCCCCTTCGGGCGAACCACCTCCGGGGAGGCGTGGGGCGCGCCGAAAGGCAGCCGAGGCGGTTCCGCGGCAAAGGCCGGGGCGATCCCGCCGGAGGAGGATCTGCCGGAGCTCGATGTGGGAACGGCGGTGTTTCACGACGAGTACGGCCGAGGCTACATCACCAAAAAATGGTATAACGGACGGGACGTGATTGTGCTCGTCCACTTCGAAAGCGGAATGAACGGTCAGTTTCTCCCAAAATACACCCCCCTCGACCGGGTCGCCGGAGATTAGAGCGTGGCCACCAACCCTGGTTTGACCCTTTCCGCCGTAGCCTCGGCCCTCAGGCAGGGCGCCTACCCCCGGGAGCTCACCTTCAGTCGCGCCCGGGACTACCACCTCTATACCGCCGACGGGCGCCGCTATCTCGACTGCATCCTCGCAGGCGGCAGCGCCCCCCTCGGACACAACCCTCCCGGCCTGACCCAGGCAATAAAAAACCGTCTTACCGCGGGTCCCGCGGCGCCCCTGGCCAAAAACGGCGGCTACGGAAAGCTCCGGCAGGCGGTCCGTCGCCTCTTTCCGGCGGTAAGCCGGGTGACTCCTGTGAGCCTCTCTGCGGCCCTCGAGCAACTGCCGGCGGATATGCCGGTCTGGCGCCCCTTCGCCGCGCAGCTCCCCCCGGGGGCACCGGAACCTCCGGCCCCCGCCTTTCTGATCTCTCCCCTGCTGCCCCTCGCCGATGAGCTGCTGCTCTACTGCGAGACCGC
The DNA here is from genome assembly GCA_046541355.1 of Spirochaetaceae bacterium. GTDB lineage: Bacteria > Spirochaetota > Spirochaetia > DSM-27196 > Alkalispirochaetaceae > CAYZHV01. The sequence continues at coordinate 16,201 of JBKHDM010000021.1, read as the reverse complement.
CCCCCTCGACCCACGGGACACCGCGGCGGCCGCCGGGGCGCCGGGGCCTAATCCCGCGGGGGTGGCCGCCGAGGGGCTGACCGCCGCCGCCTCTGCGGCCGCGGCGGCCGCGATAGCCGGTCGGGAGCCTGAGGCGACACCGGTCTCCCCGGTGGTCATCGCCGGGCTCACCAAGGCGGTTCACCTCGTCGCCACCGCCTGCGAGGGAGGTGTCCTCCCGCGAAAGTTGAGCTCCGCCGAGACCGACGCCTGGCGGGAGCCGATGGAGGAAGCCGGGATGTGGCGCCGGGAGGGGATATACTACCGCTGGGCCGGGGCGGAGCGGCAGTACCACCGGCTGCGGGAGGAGCTCGAGGAGGCGGGCATTCTTATTCCCCCGGATAACGGCGTGGCCATGGTGATGCCCCGGATCGTCACCGCTCACGAGCGTAGCCTCTGGGAGAGAATTCATAGTACCCTATGAGGGAATGCAGCAGGAGACGCTTTTAGAGCTCGCGGAACTGATTGCCGGCGGGATCGCCACCTTCCTCGCGGTAACCCTCTGGGCCCACACCAGAGACACCGCCTGGCTCCTGGTGATAATCGCGGTGATCGTCCGCTACGCGGATCTCGTTTTTGTGACTCTCGAGAGCTTCGGTATCGCGACCCTCCCGGAGGTCTCCATTTTTGGACTGCCCGTGTTCCGCCTTCTCCTGGTGGTGCTCTGGCCGCTTTTTCTCGGCGCCGCCTTTATGGTGGTGCTTCTGCGTAAGCGTCGACTTTGATTAGTTGACACTTCGCCGAAATTTGCTATTGTGATGGCATCTTTCGATGTTCTTAAGATGACTTAGATGATAAACGCGGAGGAAATGACATGACAGCGCTTCTTGTTGGAATAGTATTCGTACTCTTTGCTCTTTACTCGGTCCTGCCGGTAGCATGGTCCTTGCAGTGGTGGGATGAGGTTCTCCTCTTCCTCCAGGGAGGCATCCCGATTCTGGCGGTCTTTATCGGTCTGATCGCGATCTTTATCGGTATTGCCGACATAAAGGACAAGATCGAGGCAAAGAAAGAGGAAGAAGAGGAAGCCCGGGCGGCCGCCGCCGAGGCTCAGAGCGCCGGTGAGGAGAAAAAAGAGGAGTAGGCGGGGGAGCGCCACGCGGCTCCCTTGACATTTTATTCTTCTCATGCCACTATTCGCGCCTACTTTTTGGGAATAGGTTACCATGAAAACGATATTCGTAAATCCGAAAGATGTTGAGCGCAAATGGTACGTCATTGACGCTCAGGACCAGGTCCTCGGCCGGGTCGCAACCAAAGCCGCCACGCTTCTTCGGGGTAAGCACAAGCCTGAGTTTGCACCGCACCAGGAGATCGGCGATTATGTAATCATCGTCAACGCCGACAAGGTCCGGGTAACCGGCGCCAAGGGCCGGCAGAAGATGTATTATCGCCACAGCGGCTATCTCGGCTCCCTCAAGGCGGAGTCGTTTCAGAAGCTGATCACCCGACGGCCGGAGGCTCCGATGGAGCACGCGGTCAAAGGCATGCTGCCGAAAAACCGGCTGGGTCGTAAGCTGTTTACCAATCTCAAGGTGTACAGTGGACCTGATCATCCCCACGCGGCGCAGAAGCCTGAGACTATCGGCATTGAGTAAGGAGCAGTAGTAGTGGCAGTGGAACAGTGGAACGCGACAGGTCGTCGCAAGACATCAGTGGCGCGAGTCTATCTGCGCCCCGGCAAGGGGAGCTTTACGGTCAACGGCCGGGAGGTCGGCGACTACTTCGGCAGCAAGGAGCACGTTATTGTGGTCCAGCAGCCCCTCGACGTTACCGACACCATGAGCAACTTTGACGTTGTCTGCCGGGTCAGCGGGGGAGGCAAGTCCGGACAGGCCGGGGCGATCCTGATGGGCCTGAGTCGGGCGCTCTGCGAGCAGGACGAGGCGAACCAGCCGGTCCTCAAGAAAAACGGCTTTCTCACCCGGGACTCCCGGATGGTCGAGCGGAAAAAGTATGGTCAGCCCGGAGCACGGCGGAAGTTCCAGTTCTCCAAGCGATAGTCGCCTGACCGTCGACAGTGTGGGAGGAGCCGTCGGCGGGCACCGTGTGGTGCTCGACGATGGTTCCTCCTTTTTTGTGTCCGAGGCGATCTGGCGCGAGCGCCCCTACGAGCCGGGGGAGCGCCTCGATCACGATGAGCTTTCAGAGCTTCATGCCCGTTCCTATCGCAGCACCCTCGAGGCAGCCCGGGCTAAGGCGGTCGCGTTTCTCGCTCGACGGGAGCACACGGCGCTTCAACTGAGACGGAAGCTGTTCAAACGGGAGTTCCCCGAACATGTGATAAACGATCTGGTCAGCGAACTCCTCGACCGCCGCCTCCTGAGCGAGGAGCGCTACGCCGAGGAGTGGCTCCGGGTCCGGATGCGCCGTAATCCCGGAGGCCCGGCGCTCATGAAGGCGACGCTTCTCGAACACGGGGTCCCTGAGGCGGTCGTCCGGGAGACGGTGACTCGCTACGAGGAGGAGCATCCGGGCTGCTGGATCGAGGCTGCCCGGCGGTCTGTGGGCAAGATGCCTGACCGCCGGCGGATCCACCGGGATAGGTGTGTCCAGCGTCTGCGACGGCGCGGGTTCTCCGATCAGGAGATTCGTGAGCTCGATCTGGATCGGCTCTTAGGTTGACATTTTATATATTTTGTAATTACAATGGTAAAAAGTAGCGAGGAGAATTAGACGTGGCACGCACGAACAAAAAAGAAAGAACGTTCTCGGCTCTTGAAGTTGCTAATATCTGCGGAGTTGTAAATCAGACTGCCATCAACTGGATCAAGGATGGTCATCTCAAAGCGTTCAGGACGCCCGGCCGACAGTACAGGGTTTACGCCGAAGAACTCGCGCGATTCCTCCACTCCCGGGGCATGAAGATGCCTGATGAGCTCCAGCGGGTCCTGGCTGAGCAGGTGGCGATAGAGAGCGTGCTCATTGTGGACGACGACCGGGACCTCAACGATCTGATCAAGCAGTATCTGGAAAAGAAGTTTCCCGATTACACCGTGGATCAAGCCTTTGACGGCTTTGAAGCAGGCAAGGCGCTGGCGGAGTCGAAGCCGGACATCGTACTTCTCGATATCGACCTTCCCGGTGTCGACGGAAACAAGCTCTGCCGAAGCATCAAAGAGGATACAGGTCTCGGCACGCCGATTGTAGTCGCCATATCCGGGCTCGATGACCCGAGCGTCCGGGAGCGGATTATCGGTGAGGGGGCGGACGCCTTCGTCGCAAAGCCGATCGACCTCGATACGCTCCCGCAGCTGTTTGACGACCTCGCCGAAAAACGGAAACACCCGATCTGAGGGGCAGCAAGGTAAGGAGCAGAGAAAGGTGAAGCGAGAGGAGATTACTATCCTCGTAGTCGAAGACGAAGACGCGATACGCCTTACGCTGCGGGATTACCTTCAGAAAAAGGGGTTTTCCGTCGAGGTCGCCTCGGACGGAGTCGGGGCGATCAAGATCATCCTTGACTATCAAATCGATGTTGTGGTGACCGACTACCGGATGGACGTCTTCGGAGGAGACTACTGGATCCGGTTCCTCCAGCGGTACTGCGGAGATCTGACGGTCTTTGTGACCAGCGGTTTTCTCAGACCCGAGTTTCCCATTCCCTTTACTGTCATCTACAAGCCCTTTGACTACGGCGAGCTCGACCGGCAACTGGTGGAAACCCTGAACCTCGAGAACTGAGGTTGACCGCCGAGTACCGCTCCTGATTACCTTTTACTCAATATGGAAAAACGATCGATCCGGGCCAAGGTCACCGGCAGAGTCCAGGGCGTTGGCTTCAGGTACGCCACACAGCAGCAGGCTCGCCACCTCGGCCTGACCGGCTGGGTCCGTAACGAGCGGGACGGCTCGGTGACGGTGGTCGCCGAGGGACCAAAGGCAGCGGTAGACCAGATGGTAGACTGGCTCCACCACGGCCCCGGTTTCGCCCGGGTCGCAGAGGTCTCCGTCCAGGAGCTGCCAAGTCAGGGCCACTCCTCCTTTACCGTCGAGGCGTAGCCCGCCTGGGCCGACAGGCGAGCACCCGGCCCATCTCTGTCGACCCCGGAGACATAAAAAAGAGCCGCTCCTCGGAGCGGCTCGCTGCATCATCCGGCGCGACCCGGGCGGTCCGTCGAAGTTACCCCTTAATAGAGTAGAATGCCTTCTTGCCCGGGTAGTCCGCTGAGCTTTCGAGGAGATCCTCTATGCGCATCAGCTGGTTGTACTTGGCGAGACGGTCACTCCGGGACATGCTTCCTGTCTTGATCTGTCCGGTCTCCAGAGCGACGACGAGGTCTGCGATAAAGCTGTCCTCCGTCTCCCCGGAGCGATGGCTGACGATCGCGGTGTAGCCGGCGCGCTTTGCCATCTCCACCGCCTCGAAGGTCTCGGTGAGGGAGCCGATCTGGTTTACCTTTACCAGGATCGAGTTGGCGACGCCCATCTCGATGCCCTTTTCGAGGAACTTGGTGTTGGTGACAAAAAGGTCGTCACCGACGAGCTGCACCGTCTTGCCGATCTTGTCGGTAAGGAGCTTCCAGCCGTCCCAGTCGTTCTCCGCCATGCCGTCTTCGAGGGAGATGATCGGGTATCTGGCAGCCCAGTCCGCCCAGTAGGATGCCATCTCCTCGGAGGAGAGCTCCCGGCCGTCACTCTTCTTGAAGACGTACTTGCCCTTTGCACTGTCATAGAACTCGCTCGAGGCGGGATCGAGGGCGATCATCATCTCATCCCCCGCCTTGTAGCCCGCAGCGTCGATCGCCTCGAGAATGACGTCAATCGCCTCCTCGTTGCTCTTGAGGTTCGGTGCGAATCCGCCCTCGTCGCCCACCGCCGTGGAGTAACCCTTTTTCTTCAGGATCGTCTTGAGGTTGTGGAACACCTCGGCGGTCATCCGCACCGCGGACCGGATCGAGTCAGCGCCGACGGGCATCACCATGAACTCCTGGAAGTCGACGTTGTTATCCGCGTGGGAGCCGCCGTTGATGATGTTTGCCATCGGCACCGGAAGGGTGTTGGCGTGGTAGGCGCCGAGATACTTGAAAAGCGGAAGGCCGAGACTATCCGCGGCGGCCCGGGCAACGGCCATGGAGACGCCGAGAATCGCGTTGGCTCCGAGCTTGCTCTTGTTCTCGGTGCCGTCGAGCTCGATCATCGTCCGGTCAACCTCAACCTGGTCGAGGGCGTCGAGCCCTTCAACCTCTCCGGCGATTTTTTCGTTAACGTTTTCCACGGCCTTGAGGACGCCTTTGCCGAGAAACCGGCTCTTGTCGCCGTCCCTCAGCTCGACCGCCTCGTTCTCGCCTGTGGACGCCCCGGAGGGAACTGCGGCGCGGCCCATGCCGCCGTCTTCCAGATATACCTCTACCTCGACGGTTGGATTACCCCTGGAGTCAAGGATTTCCCGTGCCTCTACGGTATCAATGTAACTCATTATCTACTCCTGTCTGGCTGGTTCTCTAGACTATGAAAACTATACTTTCTTGTGTCAAGGAGATCAGGGGGCGTACAATGGCTGCATGCGCTATACCAGGCTCTTTCCGAAAACCCTGCGGGAGATTCCCAAGGAGATTCAGTCCCCGAGTTACCGCCTCCTTCTCAAGGCGGGCTATATCCGGAATCTCGGTCAGGGCCTGTTCTCCTATCTTCCCCTCGGTCGAAGGGTGGTGCGCAACCTCAAGAGGATAATCCATCACGAGATGATAGACCTCGGGGGGCAGGAGGTGATGGTTCCGGTGGTCAACCCGTTTGAGCTGTGGCACCGCAGCGGCCGGGACCAGCTCGTCTCTGCGAATCTCGCCCGCTTTACCGACCGAGCCGGACGGGAGCTGGTTCTTGCGCCGACCCACGAGGAGGCGCTCGTCGAGCTGGTGCGGATGGGACTCAACTCCTATCGGGATCTTCCCGCCTTCTTCTACCAGTTTCAGACCAAGTTTCGGGATGAGGAGAAGACCCGCTGCGGGCTGGTGCGAACCCGGGAGTTCCTGATGAAGGACGGATACTCCTTCCACCGCTCCTTTGCGGAGTTGAACAGCTTCTTTCCCCGGGTCTTTGCCGCCTACCAGCGGATCTTTACGCGTTGCGGGCTCGATGTGATCGCCGCGGACGCGGGAGTAGGCTACATGGGGGGAGACAAGTCCTACGAGTTTCTCATGCCCTGCGACTGCGGAGATGACATACTCGTGAGCTGCCCTAACTGCGGCTACAGCGCCAACGCCGAGGTCGCCGTGGGGACCAAGGAGATCCCGAGGGAGGTTCCGGCGGCGATGGAGGAGGTGCACACCTCCGGGGCGACCAACATGCGGCGCCTGGCCAAAGCGCTCGAGTTGCCGACCTCGAAGCTCGCAAAGGCGATGCTCTTTCGTACCGGCGAGGGGTTCGCGATGCTCGTGGTCCGGGGTGACTACGAAGTCTCTCTGGAAAAAGCGTCCCGGGTCCTCGGGGCGCCGGTTAACCGTCTCGCCTATCGGGGGGAGGTGGAGGCCCTCGGGTTTCCGATGGGCTATCTCTCGCCCCTCGACCTCCCCGCGCTCTCCGAGGAGGCCGCGGAGGTGACGGTTATCGTGGACACCGCCATCGCCGACACCCCGAACCTGGTTTTCGGGGCGAACCGACCGGAGCACCACTATCTCAACGTGAACTTTGGCCGGGATTTCGGGGCGGATAAGGTCGCCGATATCGCGCGGGTCGCCGAGGGTGCCCGATGCGTCTACTGCGACTCCCCCATGGATACCGTCCGGGCGATGGAGCTGGGAAACATCTTTCGCCTCGGCGACTTCTACAGCCGCAGGATGGAGCTCAGCTTCCGCTCCCAGAACGGTCGGCTCGTCTACCCCTTTATGGGCTCCTACGGCATCGGGATCGGACGGCTGATGGCGGCGGTGGCAGAGAAGCACCATGACGAAAACGGCCTGGTATGGCCCCTTCGCCTCGCTCCGTTCAAGGTTTTCCTGATGGCGATCGGCCGAAGCCTCAAGGTGCGGGAGCTCGCCGGGCAGCTGTATGAGGAGCTCGGCGAGCAGTGCCTCTACGACGACCGGCAGGATTCGATCAGCAGAAAGTTTAAGGACAGCGACCTCCTCGGCATCCCCTTCCGGGTTGTGGTCTCCGCAAAGAGCGTCACCGACGGGGAGGTGGAGCTCACCGACCGGGCTACCGGGGAGAGTAGAACCGTTGCGGTCTCCGAGCTCACAGACCACCTCAACGCCCGTTACCAGGAGTCGGACTGAGTGTTTGACCTCACCGAGGAGATCCTGAGCCAGATTATCTTCACCATGGAAAATCAGAACCGGAGGTTTTTTGTCCGTCTTCGGGACGGGCTGGTCCTCCCCGCCGAGCGCCTCGAGGAGGATGCCGAGGGGGAGGGCTACGAGGAGCCTCCTGTGTGGACGAGCAGCGACGGCTACCGACTTATGGAGCGCTTTCTCGTAACCGTTCAGCACCCCCTTGTCCGTGAGGAGCTCCGGGGCATCCTTGCCTCGGGACGCGGCGTCTTCCGGCAGTTCAAGAATACTCTCCAGGAGTGGCCGGAGATCCAGAGACGCTGGTTCAGCTTTAAACGCAGGGAGATGCGCAGCAGGATCATCGCCTGGTATAACGCGCTTCGGGAGCGGGAGGGACTGCCCCGGGTGGCAGTTGAGGAGGCTACCGAGGAGACCGGGGAACTCGTGCTTTCCGACTTCTCTATCCGGCGGCTTGAGAGCTTTCCCGAGGCCGAGCTCGCCGAGCTGCACCGGAGCGCCTTTTTCGAGGCGTATGGGGAGCTCGACCCGGAGGTGGCGGAGCTTCTCTATCTCCGGCGGCGTTGCGCCCTCGCCGACTTCGGTCCCCGGGGAGCGACCTTTTTCGGCGCCTTTGATACCGACGAGGCGCTTGCGGGACTCCTCTGGGCCCGGGCCGTCGGCCACGATGCGGCGACCGCCGCCCCGGAGACCGCCGCCCCCGCCGCCCCCGCCGCCCCTGAGGGGGCGCCCCAGGCGGCCCCGGAGACCGCCGCCCCGGAGGGGGCGCCCCAGGCGCCCCCGGCCGCCCCGCAGGGGGCCGCCCTCGAGCTCATCGAACTCATCTATGTCGTCGAGGCGCATCGGGGACTCGGGATCGATGAGGCGCTGACCAGCTTTTATTTGAGTGACGCCGAGCACCGCGGAGTAAAGCGGGTTTTTTTAGAAGGGCCCTGGAAGTCGGACCCAGTGGGCAGACACCTCGAACAGTCCGGAGCGATGAGACTCTACGTCGGAACGCTCCTCGAGCTGACCGGGAGAGAGCCCGCTTCAGATGACGAGGGCGACTACCCTCCGGACAGCTACCTCTGAACAGCGCGGCAGCCGGTAGCGCCACTGCCCCGGAGGAGCGAGCGTAAGAGCCCCGCCTCCGATCCCCGACGGGCGCCTCAGCTCTCCGGGGAGGTCATGCCGAGGGCGGCTAAGGCGCGCAGCCGTTCGGCCTGCGCCTCCTCATGCAGCTCGTCGAGTTTCGCCATAACCGTGTCGACCACATGCTGTTTTGCCTCGATGCCGGTAGCGTTCTCGTCAAAGCCTGCCTCCCTGCGGCTCCTTTCTCGGAACTCTCGACAGTTGATTATCTCACCCATGGTGTAGACGATCACGTCCTGGGTCGGACGGTCGGCCTCCATGTTCCCCTCGGGATCAACCTGCAGAATGTTACCGGCAATACCTATGAGCAGCAGATAGTCGAAGCTCTTTATGTAGGAGTCGATCTCCGGAAGCCCCCGTTTGCTCTCCGGCACCCCCCGGCGGTAGCGGGTTCCCGCCGGAAAAACGAGGATCGGATGCCCTGCGTGCTTCGCCCGGATCATCTCTCTCAGGGCCGCCCGGTTGATCGCCCGGCTCACCTTGCGCTCCTCCTCGTACCGGTCGCTCCCCTGGAGCTTCTCGAGATCCCGGGAGGGGTAGATGACAATACGGGTATACGCCTCGGTAAAGGCGAGAACAAAGCGGCTCTCGGCGTTGAGTTTGATCCCGGCCATCGGGATTATCGAGTTTACAACCTTCTCTCCCTCCTCCCCGAAGGCGTGGGCGAGGTAAAAGAGATTGGGTATGTCGAAGTTACTGTAGTGCTCGCTCAGGATGAGGCAGGAGGCGCCCTCCTGAGAGAGTTCGTACAGGCGCTTGAGCCGATCAAAGTGGAGCATCTTGCTCCCGGGAAGCTGTAGAGCCTCCACAATTTTCTCAACGATCGGTCGATTTTTGAGGTTTGCGGGCTGGAACACCGCGTTCTCGTCGACATCCTGGCGCTCACGGGAGTTCTGAAGCAGTTGCTCCCCATATGTCTGCATAAATTCTGTTATCGACTTACTATCCATCCACTGCTTTCCTGTCGTATGTAAAACACGATACGCTTCCACTGAAATTCTGTCAACGAAGCGACACTGCCGCAGCTTCCTCGAAGATCATCGGTAAACCTCGATTAGTATCAAGAAGCGTGTTGTTTTTTCTGGTCTAACTCCTTGCGATGCCGCAATTTGCCCCGGCAAAGAGGTCTTATCGCCCTGAAATCCTTGCTCCATAACGAGTTACAAGGATTTATCAACACGCTTCTTGATACCCCTCACACGCCGCCCGGTGAGGCTCCCTAAAGGCTCCGCAGCAGATCCGGAAGCTCCCGGAGGGAGGCGATCCGGGGGATGCCGTCGGTCTCGCCGTTGTACCGGCCGAGTTCGTCCACCAGGGCGACCTGCCCGCCCATGCTCCGAAAGGGAGTGAGGTAATGGAGCACATCGTCGAGGTAGAGGATCTCTCCCGGAGCGCAACCGGAGGCCTCAACCGCCCGGTTGTAGACCCGGTCATCCGGCTTTCCCCGGAAATCGTCGGCCCGCAGGTCGAGGATAAAGTCGAAGAACTCACCGATCCGGTAAAACTCGAGAACCCGCTCGGCGTGCTCCCTCGGGGCGTTTGTGAGCACCCCCTTCGGCAGAGGGAGCGCCTCGAGGATCTGCCGCGGCTCGGTGGAGTAGCTCAGGTAGTTTCCAACGTTGACCGGGTGGATCCGTTCGAGGAACGCCTCGATATCCACATCCTCCCGGGTTGCCCGGAGCCAGCGGAGGGTCGAGCCGTAGCGACCGGAATGCTTGCGTCGCAACGCCGTCGCCTCGGTCATATCCACGCCGAGAAGCTCCGACACAAAGGCGGACATCTCGTCGTTCATGTACTCGCCCAATCCGCTGGAGGCGGAGTAGAGGGTGTTGTCGAGATCAAAAAGAAGAAAGGAAATCACACCGGCAATAGTCGACTACCTTCCATCGCAGCGTCAACCGGCGACGGGAGCTCGGCGGACCGTGCGAGCAGAGGTGAGACCGGTGGGGCGTTTCCCGGCCTTAGCGCTCGACAAATAGTCTCGAGGCGCGACTGTTTGTTACCGGATCAAAGCCGCGTTCGAGATTCTCGGGGTCCAGAATCCTCACGCCATCCACGACAAAGTAGTAGTAGTGGACCCCGGGAGGAACGCGCAGGGAGGTGGTAAAGCGGTCCGGGTTGTTCGGGTCCTGCCTGAGGCGATGCATAAAGGGGTCCCAGTTGTTGAAGCTCCCGGCGATGTAGACTGCGTTCGCCTCGAGGGAGTCTGTGGGGAGGCGCTCGTCTCGCAGGGTGCGGAGAAAGGGGGTTTCAACCTCGTTGAGCTCCAGGGCGAACCGTACCCGGTTTTCTTCGACCACCGGAAACTCCTCCTCCCGCTGGAAATCCGAGGGAATCGTCACGGTTGATGCTCTCATGCCTCCGGATAGGCGGCGCGTCGCATCGTTTTCGGGGTCCGGCCCCCACAGACCGTCCACGACAAGCCGGTAGACCAGCTCCCTTCGGTTCGGTTCGATCGGCAGGACGTAGTAAAAGAGGTCCTCCGAGGCAAACTCCGTCAGCCGCAGCCGCCGGAAGGGATAGACCCGGGAGAACTGCTCATGCGCAAAGGCGATACCCACCAGTCTGGTGAAGCGGCTGCGGCGCTCCCGTTCGCTCGGCCGGTAGGTAAAGACCAGATGCCCCTGAATGATCTGCGGCGCCTCAGCCTCGGTCAGTCCCCGGATCTCCCGGTAGAGCTGAATATTCTGCAGCTCCGGTTCTTCAGGCTCCTGAGCGCCGGCAGCGGCGGCGAGAAGCGAGAGAGATAGTGCCGTCAGGATTAGTATGCGCCACACCATTTTTCTGTTACAGTTATCGACTATGCTGGTCGGGGCCTTGACCACCTTCTCACATCCTACTCCATATTGTCCGACAATCAATAGGTAGATGCCGCAGATAGAGGACATCGAACAGTTTAACGAGACTCTTGTTCAGACCGGAAACGAGCCGGCGATCCTTGCCGAGCGGGGTGAGGAGATCGAGGAGGTTTCCCGTCCGGAGGAGGGACTCCCCGGAGACCTCAGCGACCTGCTCTCGGATGAGGGATCGTTACCCGAGACCGACCAGGAGCCGGAGGAGCCGGAGGATCTGCTCAGCAGGCTCTCCGAGGCGATAGAGGAGGACGACGAGGAGGAACAGGAGCCGGGGGACGCGGAAACTCCGGAAGAGGAGGACGAAGAGGACCTGTTCTCCGATATAGATCTCGGGGACGAGGAGTTCGACATCCCTGCGGACTTCGAGGAGAGCTTCGAGGAGGAGACGACCGCTCCCGAGGGACCTCCGGGAGAACCGCCGCCGGAGCCCGGGGAAGAAGATGAGTTCGACCTCGGAGAGTTCGACTTCGAGGATGAGGAGGGGCTCGCACAGGAGCTGAGCGAGACGGAGCTCGGCGATGAGCTCTCGGAGGCGCCCCCTGAAGAGGATGAGCCCTCCGAGGCGCCCCCTGCCGAGGAGTTCTCTGAAGAGGACGAGCCCTCTGAGGCGCCCCCGGAAGAGGACGATTTCAGCGGTGGGGAGCTCGGAGACCTGGGGGACCTCGGAGACCTCGGGAGCGTCGACGATCTCGAGGACGAAGAGTTCGATGTCGACGCCGACCTTGCCGCGCTCACCGGGGAGGAGCCCGGGGAACAAGAGAGCGAGGCGGAGGCGGAGGAGGACGAGTTTGACCTCTCGGCTATCGACGCGGACTTTGTCGACGAGGAGGAGGAGGAGGAAGAAGACGAAGACGAGGAGGATTTTGACCTCCCCGAAGATAGTCTCGACGAGATAGCCGCCGGTGCGGAGTCGGAGCCCGAGGATCTCGCCGACGAGGAGCTCCCAGGACTCGCCGGCGGTGAGGATGAGGGGGAGTTCGGTGAGTTCGACGACATGGAGGGCTTCGGGGATCTCGAGGAGACCGAGGGCGAATCGTTCGATGTTGATGAGTTCGACCTCGATGAGTTCGGGACGGAGTTCGGTGTCGTGGAAGAGGCGGTGGCGGGACTCGACGCTGCCCAGGAAGGGGGCGAAGAGGAGGATCTAGAGGAGGCGGAGGGCGCCGGGGAGCAGGCGCCGGAGCTGAGCCTCACCGAGGAGGAGTTCGACCAGTTCAAGCGTACCCTCGGGATTCTCCCGCTGAACCTAAAGCTGGCGGTAGAGGAGATCATAGGTGAGGCCAAGGGCAGCGCCGGGCAGACCGAAACCCTCGTCCGCGCTCTGGTTGACGGCAAAGCGCCCTCACAGATCGGTGAGATCGCCTCCAAGATCCTCGGTCGCAGGATCGAGATACCGAAAGGCTATCGAAAACGAAGCGGCCTCGCCTTTGAGCAGGAGCAGGCGACCTTCGCCTACCAGTTCACGCACCGGATTCTTCCTCTCCTGCGAACCATCGCCCTCGTCTCCCTCACTCTGGGTATCGTCGGCTGGCTCGCCTATGAGTTTGTCTACCAGCCGATCTACGCCGCTACCCTCTACAGAGAGGGACAACAGGACGTGCTCGAGGACCGCTACACCGAGGGCAATGAGACCTTCAACCGCGCCTACGAGCTCTGGCCCCGGGACCGGTGGTTTCTCCGGTACGCGGACTCCTTTGTGGAGCGGAGGCAGTACCAGTTTGCCGAGGAGAAGTACGACCAGCTCGTCTTTGGTATGAATCCGGCCCGTCGCGCCTTTCTTCAGGAGCAGGCTCGGCAGGGCAACTTTGATGATCTCTACGAGATCGGAAACCGGCGGCGCTCCATTTACGAGATGATAAACGTCCACCGCGAGGGCATTCTCGCCCACGCCGCCCTGCAGTCCGAAGTGCTCGCCGGCTACGAGCGGGCGGACGATCTTCTGCGAATCCTTCTGCAGGACAACAATACCGATTATGAGGCGCTCCTGTCCCGGGGGGACAACTACATGCGCTGGGCCGAGTCTCTAGAAGAGGGGGAGGCACGGGATGAACGACTCGACGAGGCGAGACTCTCCTACATTCGGCTGATAAACCGTTACGGTACCACCGATGAGCTGCTGTTCCGGTTGCTTCGCTACTTTATCCGGGTGGACAACAAGCCTGAAGTGGACAGGATCACCGAGATTTTCCAGTCCAATCCTGAGGCGGAGATCAACCCGCAGATCTACGCGGAGCTCGCCGGCTACCTGATCGACAAGGAGGACACCGGGGAGGTCCGGGACATCATTTTCCGGGCCCTGGAGATCGACGACACGGTCCCGGAACTCCACTACCAGCTCGCCCGGTTCTACCGCACCCTGCGGACTCCGGGGGAGGAGCTCACGGCCCTGGAAAACGCGAGCGTTTTCTTTGAGGCGCAGACTCCCCTGACAACCGAGCAGCGGGGCATGTTTATCGATACCGATATCCGCCTCGGGGAGTACTACTATGAGGAGGAGGAGTACATCACCTCCGAGGATTATCTGGTCCAGGCCCAGGCGCGCTACGAGCGCGCCGTCGAGCAGCAGTTACTGGAGCCCGACGGGATGTACGGCCGCCTCTACGCCAGGCGGGGGGATATCTATTACTTTGTGGAGCGCAATTTTTCCGACGCCCTCGCCCTCTACCAGGAGGCAGAGGCTAACGGGTACAGCTCCAGACCCCTGGACTACCGTGTGGGGAGCATCCATTACCGGTCCGAGCGGTTCGACGAGGCGGTGGAGCGCTTTCTGGAAGCCTCCGGCCGGGTGACCCGGGATGAGACGCTCCTCTGGGCGACGGGTAACGCGCTCTACTTCCGGGACAACTACGTCGCCGCGGTAGCCTATTACCAGCAGCTCCTCGAGCAGCTCAACGCCCGGCGCGGACGGATAGAAAACCTCCGGGTCGAGGAGAATCCCGCCCACCGGGAGCTCATTGAACAGATGATCCGGGCGAACAACAACCTCGGCGTAGCGCTTTTTCAGCTCTTTGAGCGGGACACAACGAACCAGGAGCTCCTCTCCGAGGGGTTAGCCTACCTCACCAGGGCGCAGGAGCTCGCCGGAAACTACGCCCGGGATCCGCAGACCGGGGAGCGCTCTCTGGCGACAAGCCTCTCCTTCATCAACACCCGGGAGATTCTCTATCCTGAGAACGAGGGGACCGTTCAGATCTATAACCAGATCCCCGACAATATCGACGAGGGGCCGCTGTAAGCCCCCTTTCAGGGGCGCTCCTCGGGCTGTTCAGACCGGGTAGAGCCAGCCGTGGCTGTCCTCCACCGCCCCATACTGTATCCCCCGGAGCCGTTTTCGCAGCGCCTGGGTGAGCTCGCCGATCTTTCCGCCTGAGTAGACCGCGGTTCTGCCGTTGTGAGTAATCGACTCGATGTGGGAGACTCCCGCGGCGGTGCCGGTGACAAAAACCTCCGTCGCCTGTGAGAGCGCCTCTTCGATTTCCACCGGCCGCTCGGCTGTGGGAACGTTCATGTCCGAGGCGAGCTGCAGGACGCTGCGCCGGGTAATCCCGTCGAGGATGCGCTCCTCCAGACTAGGTGTGACCAGGGTGCCGTCTTTCATATAGAAAAAGATGTTGCAGGAGGAGCCCTCCTCGACGTACTTGCGCTCTCGAGCGTCGAGAAAGATCGCCTCCATGTAGCCGTTGTCGATCGCCTCCTGCTTGGCGAGGATCGGTATGACGTAGTTGGCGTCACACTTGATCCAGCCTGTGCCGTTTTCCGTTGCCCGGATCCGGTTGGTCGTCACCGCCTTAGCGTCGGCGTCCGGGTCGAAGTAGGAACCCACGGTGGTGGTGACGATGACCACCCAGGGGCGCTTGACGGTGTTGAGGCCGATCCCCGGCTCCCCGTAGGTAAAGGGGCGGATGTACATGGCGCTCCCACCGACAAAATCGCGGTCCGCCCAGGCGGGGTTGTAGCGAGGGTAGAAGCCGAGGTCGAAGTTACGCCGGACCACACCCTCGACCGCCGTGAGAAACATCTGTTCCGGAAACGCCGGCATCCGCAGGCCGATCATCGACTTGTGCATCCTCCGGGCGTTCTGGTCCGGCCTGAAAACCTTGATAGAGCCGTCGGGTTGCGGCAGCGCCTTGAGCCCCTCGAAACATCCGAGGCCGTACTGGGTGGTGTAGTTGACCAGCGGGAGCTCGGGAAATGAATTGCGCAGCGTCAGGAGCGCGTCATGATCTCCGTCGGCAAGGGCGTTCTCCTTCTCCGGGGTCTCATGGGGCTTCTCGATAAATTCTTCCGTCCAAGTGCCGTCACCGTTATACTTGGCGATATAAACCCACGGGTTGACCGACAGAGTAAAGGCGCTTCCCATAGCGTCGCTCCTTGCTATTCAGTAGTAGCGTAAAGCCCTGAGTGTAGTGTCGACCCTGAGTGCGGTCAATAGTGTTAAGGAGAGTGGTAGATGGTAGATAACGTTATCGTGATGGCCGGAGGCTCGGGAACCCGTCTCTGGCCCGCCTCCCTTCGGGCGCGCCCGAAGCAGTTTCTCGACCCCGGCACCGGCGCCTCCCTCCTGAGGATGACCCTCGAGCGGGCGGCGGCGGTCGCCGGGGAAGGGCGGATTCTCATTGTAACGCATCAGGAGCAGGTAAAACCCCTGGTCGAGGAGCTCGCGACCCTCGAGAGTATCCGGGAGCGGGTGACGGTCCTGCCGGAGCCGGCGATGCGTAACACCGCCCCGGCTATTACCCTCGGGGTCACCTACCTCACCCTCAACGGCGCGCCGCAAGAGACCACCCTCGTCCTCGCCGCGGACCACATCATTACTCCCGTCGACGAGTTCGCCGCAGCGTGTGATCGTGCCGACGCCCTCGCTCGAGCCGGAAAACTTGTCACCTTCGGGATCACCCCGACCCGGCCTGAGACCGGCTACGGCTACATCGAGGCGGGAGACCCGATTAA
>JBKHDM010000020.1:0-38564 GCA_046541355.1 Spirochaetaceae bacterium | reverse complement strand
GCCTCAGGGCGTTGCGACCGCCTCCTCAGCTATCCTGTCGGTCTGTCGGACATGGTTGTTGTAGTACCACTCGATGCTCTCCACCAGAGCCTCCCAGGACGCCTCGACGATGTTCTCATGGACGCCGACGGTGTCCCAGCTCCGTTCGTGATCCGAGGAGGAGATAAAGACCCGCACCCGGGCAGCCGCGGCGCTCTCGGGGTTAAGGACCCGGACCCGGTAGTCGGTCAGGTTGATCCGGTCGATCCACGGGTGGTGCTGCCTCAGGGCGTCGCGGATCGCGTGATCAAGGGTCTCCACCGGACCGATGCCGACGGCGGCGCCCATCGTCTCGAGGTTGTCTACCTGCATAAAGATCCGGCCTACCGTTTTGGAGGGGGCGTCGGCGGTCTTGAATGACTCGAGATGGTAGTTCTTGAGCTCGAGGACCGGCTCGTAGTTGCCCAGCTCCTTGCGGATCATCAGATCAAAGGACGCTTCCGCCGCCTCGTACTCGTAGCCCTGCCGCTCCTTCTCCTTGAGGGTTCGGGTGAGCTTGCCTACCTCCGGGGAGTTCTTGTCGAACGCACCGTAGCGTTTGAGCTTGGCGACCACCGTCGACTTGCCCGCGAGCTCCGACAGGAGGATGTGGCGCTCGTTTCCCACGAGGGCGGCGTCGATATGCTCCATCAGGTAGTCCGCCTTTGCCACGACATCCGCGTGCTGCCCAGCCTTGTGGCTGAAGGCCGCCTCACCAACGTAGGGCTGCCGTCTGTCGGGGATGATGTTGGCCTTCTCCGCGACAAACCGGGAGAGGAGGGTAAGATGGTCGAGTTTCTCCGCGACACTCGCCTGGTAGCCGGTCTTGAGCACGATATTCGGGATAAAGACGCAGAGGTTCGCGTTCCCGGTGCGCTCGCCCCAGCCGTTGACGGTGCCCTGAATGTGACGAGCCCCCGCCTCCACCGCGGCGAGGCTGTTTGCCACCGCCGTGCCGCAGTCGTCATGAAAGTGGCCACCGAGGGGGGCGAGCTCTTTCCGGGGTAGGGAGGAGATGACCTCTGTTACCCGGGAGGGGAGGTTGCCGCCGTTGGTGTCGCAGAGGACGAGGGTGTCCGCTCCCGCCTCGGTGCCGGTCTTGAGGACTTTGATCGCGTAGTCGGGGTCGTCGTTGTAGCCGTCAAAAAAGTGCTCGAGGTCGAAAAACACCTCACGACCCTCGGACTTGAGATAGGAGATGGAGTCGTAGATCATCCTGAGGTTCTCCTCCTCGTCGGTCCTCAGAACCTTTTCGACGTGCGCCTTCCAGGTCTTGCCGACGACGATGCAGGTGGGGGTCTGAGCCTCGAGGATCGCCCGGAGGTTGATATCCTTATCCGGGGTGATGTTCGGTTTGCGGGTCGAGCCGAAGGCGACGACCCGGGCGTGGGAGAAGTTTTCTCTTCGGCACTGCTCGAAAAACGCCTGCTCCTTCTCATTGGAGAGCGGAAAGCCCCCCTCGATGTAGTCGATCTTCATCTCATCGAGCTTGTGGGCGATCTGTATCTTGTCGTCGAGGGTGTAGTTGACCTGGATTCCCTGCATGCCGTCCCGGAGGGTTGTGTCGTAGACGAACACCCGGTCGTTCTGGTCGCCCCCGGCGCTCCCCGGCCGGCGACCGTTACGGTCTGCGTTGCTGCTCATGGGTTGACTTCTCCCTTTTCGAGGACGAGCTGTTTCATGGTGACGCTCCGACTCAGGGCGTTGACGTACGCCTTCGCGCTCGCCTCGAGAATGTCCGTCGAGGCGCCCCGGCCGGTGACCCGCTTATCCTCGACCATGACGATCACCGAGACCTCTCCCATCGCCTGTTTCCCGGGGGTGACGGCGTGGACGTTGTACTCGACCAGGGTGGTATTGACCTCCGTCGCCCGCTCGATCGCCTTGAAGATCGCGCTCACCGGACCGTCGCCGGTTGCCGCCTCCTCGAAGAGCTGGTCCCCTTTCCGTATGCGGACTGTGGCGGTGGGGATCGAGGTGTTGCCGGACTGGATGTTGAAGTACTCCAGCTCGTAGGCCGCGGCGCTGCTACCGAGCTCGTCGCTCACGATGGCAAAGAGATCCTCGTCGTAAATCTCTTTTTTACGGTCGGCGATAGTGAGAAAGGCGTCGTAGGCGTGCTTGAGATGATCCTTGTCGAGGGTGATACCGAGCTCCTCGAGGCGGCGAGTGAAACCGTGGACGCCTGAGTGGCGGCCGAGAACGATCTTGCTCTCCTCCCGACCGACGCTCTCAGGGGTCATGATCTCGTAGGTCTGCCGGTTGGACAGGACTCCGTGCTGATGGATTCCCGCCTCATGGCTGAAGGCGTTCTCCCCGACTACAGCCTTGTTCCGGGCTATGGGAAACCCGATTATCGTGGAGACCATCCTCGAGGCGTTGTAGATCTGCCGGGTGTTGATGCCGGTCTCGAGGCCGAAGAAGTCCTTGCGGACGTTCATCGCCATCACCACCTCTTCGAGGGCGGCGTTTCCGGCGCGCTCTCCGATGCCGTTGATGGTCACTTCCGCCTGCCGCGCTCCGGCCCGCAGGGCGCTCACGGTGTTTGCTACCGCGAGTCCCAGATCATCGTGGCAGTGGACCGAGAGGATTGCCTTATCGATGTTTGGAACCCGGTTTCGCAGCATCTCGATGAGGGCGGCGTACTCACTCGGCACGGTGTAGCCGACGGTATCGGGGATGTTGATGATCGTCGCCCCGGAGTCGATCGCCGCCTCCACCACCTGACAGAGAAAGTCGTGGTCCGTCCGGGTGGCGTCCTCAGGGGAGAACTCAACCTCCGCGCACCTGCTGCGAGCGTAGCTGACCGCCTTTTTCGCCATCTCGAGGACTTCCTCCGGCTTCTTCTTGAGCTTGTACTCCATGTGGACAGGAGAGGTGGATATAAAGGTGTGAATCCGGGGGTGGGCGGCCTCGGCTATCGAGTCTGCGGCGGCGTCGATGTCGGCGGTCATCGCCCGGGAGAGGGCGGCGATCGTCGAGCCCCGTACCGCCTTGGAGATCCGCTTTACTCCCTCGAACTGCTGAGGCGAGCTGATCGGAAAGCCCGCCTCGATCACGTCCACACCCATCCGCTCGAGCTGAAGCGCGATCTCGTACTTCTGCTCAACATCCATGGATGCCCCCGGGGACTGCTCTCCGTCTCGCAGGGTCGTGTCAAAGATGTACACTCGGTCCATAGTCCTTACTCCTCCTCCTGTCATAAAAAAAGGCCGTCCTTCGTGGAAGGACGGCCCGCTGTTCAAAGCAACAGTCTGCTATCCTTCCACGCGGGTCCCGTTGATAATAAGGAGGCCGAGAAGGATGGAAAGCAGAGCGATAGTTCCGTTCATTACCGTTAGGATGGTGGTCATTTTTGCCAATGTCAAGTCTGGTAGCCGACTTTTTTCGATTTCTGCCTTAGAATGTGAGTAGTATGGCAGGCAATGAGCAGCAAGAGCGTACCGGTTCAACCTTCGACCTGCTGGCAAGGCAGCTGCACCCTCGGGAACGGGAGGAGATGCTGAGGCGGGTAGAGTCCGCCGTCACCGACAGCAGCGAGCCTCTCAAACAAGCTGAAACCGAAGAGGCCGTGGACCTCGAGGCGTCCTTCGCGGAGTTCGGCGTGCTTCGCCGTCTCTTTGTCTGGGTCCAGGTCCTGCTTACCGGCCTCGACCGGGGGGAGGCGATCGAGCGTTTCCTCCTCAAGGACCTCGCCCACCGCATCCATCAACACGACCCGGAGCTTCTCGACCCCCGGAGGCGGGTCTTTCTCGATCGCTTTCTCAAGCTTACCCGGGAGCTGAAGGATCACGCCCGGGTTCTCAATCCGCTTCTGACCCGGATCCTCGGCCGTGAGAAGCAAGCCTTTATCGTCTACTTCGCCTCGATGGAGCTCGAAGAGCAGCACCAGCAACTCCTCGATGACACCGATCCCACCAAGGGGTTTACCCTCGAGTCCGACGTCCCGGAGCGGGACATCCGGGCCAAGCTCCTCGGCAGACTCGACGGCACCCTCCAGTCGATCCCGAGGATACTCCGTCAGAAGATCACCAGCTCCATGCGGCTTGTGGAGATGCTCTTTCGGCTGAGCGCCTTTCCCTACGACCGCATTATCAACCAGTTCCAGGAGTACGGAGACTCGGAGAGCTTCTGCCCCTTCGACCTGATATCCGAGGATGTCGAGCGGCTTGCCTCGATCATGGCGGGCCTTACGGATTATCCGGGCATGCGGGTGCTCCAGGGGGCGATACTCTTTGTCTATGAGGAGGATGAGGAGGGCACTCAGGATAGCGAGGCGCACCTGCGAAAGCACCTCCAGCAGGTCCTCGCCGCGGCCGAGGGGATCCGGGGCTACAACAGGTCGGTGCCTCTCGGAGATATCGTGCGGCTGATCAAACGGAAACGAAACTACCTTATCAAACCCGAGGGAGGAGGGGAGGAGTGGTTCCAGATCTACCACCGTTTCTGGAAAAGCCGCCTCGACCGGCTGGTAAACCGCTTTCTCGCCCGCCGTAAACTCCAGACGGTTGTCAAGGAGGCGTCGGATCTCCTCGAGACACCGAAGATCCAGGTCCCGAGCTTTTATCCCCGCCGGCAGAACGGAGAAGTCGCCCTCTACGGGCTCGCCTTCTCCTTTATCAATCACTTTTATACCCGTCTCTTCCCGGATCAAATGGAAACCCCGATCCGTACAATCTATACCGATGGGGAGTTCTACAAGCAGGCAAACCGGGATCAGTTCAACTCGACCTTCAACGAGCTCACGCGATGGGAGGAGCGAACCCGGGTTCTGGTAACCCAACTATCCAACGGGGGAGCGATAGCTGAAACCTTCCGTCGTCTCCGGGAGGAAGAGGAGAACCCGACGGTTCGCAGGCGGGGGATCAACAGCCAGATAGAGAGCGTTGAAAAGGATGCCCAGGCGATCGTGGAGGGCACGACAACAACCCTGAGCATTCTCGAGAACCTGCTCAACGGGATACTCAACGCCCGGGCCGGAAGCGCCTATGACACCCTCGCCAATCGCTCTCAGATCGGCGGGAGCCGCAACGGCGTGCTCCTCGACGAGATCGACCGGTGCGTTACCCTCTCCCAGGAGGTGCGCCGGGTCGCCGGAGAGCTGATGCGGATCGAGCGAAACAGCTACGACCCCGAGGTGGACCAGTAGTACGCCGTTGACCCCGCCCCCATCTTCGTGCTACATCGCTTCACAACCCATGAAAGCGATACGTCATGCCTGGAAAGATCACGTCCTCACCGCCCTGCTCCTCTTTGCCCGGGAGAAGGGTGTCGACCTCGACCGGGAAACCGCAGACCAGCAGATAATCGTCGAGCGCCCCCCCAAGCCGGAGCTCGGAGACCTCGCGATTCCGATGTTTCCCTTTGCAAAGCTCCTGAGGATGGCGCCCCAGGCGATCGCCGAGGGAGTCGCACAGACCCTCTCCCGGCAGGGCGCCGGGCGGTGTGAGGCTACCGGACCCTATCTCAACGTCCGGCTTTCACGGGAGCAGGTAGCCGCGGAGGTTCTCGGTAGCGTGGAGGCCGCCGGCGACGGCTACGGCCGCAGTGAGGCCCTCGCCGGGCGAAAGGTGATGGTAGAGTTCTCCTGTCCCAATACAAACAAACCTCTCCATCTCGGCCATCTGCGTAACGACGCCCTCGGGGAGAGCGTTTCCCGCATCCTCGCAGCCGCGGGAGCGCAGGTACGAAAGGTTAATCTCATCAACGACCGGGGCGTCCATATCTGTAAGTCGATGCTCGCCTACCAGAAGTTCGGCGCGGGCGAGACCCCGGAGAGTTCCGAGCGAAAATCCGACCATTTTGTCGGCGACTTCTACGTCCGTTTCAACCAGTGGGCGAAGGAGGACAAGAGCGCCGAGACGCTCGCCCGGGAGATGCTGCAGAAGTGGGAGGCGGGAGACGCGGAGACCGTTGAACTCTGGAAGTTGATGAACCGGTGGGCTATCGAGGGGATCGAGGAGACCTATCGGCGCACCGGGGTGAGCTTTGACCAGTACTATTACGAGAGCGAGACCTACACCGCCGGCCGGGAGGAGATACTTAAAGGTCTCGAGGCGGGTAGCTTCTACCGGGACGAGGAAGGGACAGTCTGGGTCGATCTGGAGGAGATCAACCTCGACCGTAAGGTGCTCCTGCGCTCCGACGGAACCTCCCTCTACCTCACCCAGGATATCGGGACCGCCATCGCCCGCCACCGGGACTGGCCCTTCGACCAGCTCGTCTACGTTGTCGCCTCGGAGCAGCGCTACCACTTTACCGTTCTCTTTCATCTCCTCGAGAAGCTCGGTTTCGACTGGGCCAGGAACCTCTATCACCTCAGCTACGGGATGGTTAACCTCCCCGAGGGCAAAATGAAAAGCCGGGAAGGCACGGTGGTGGACGCCGACGACCTCCTCGTCGAACTCGCCGGCCTCGCGGAAAAGGAGATCAAGGAGAAGCAGCGGGACGGGACGGTCGAAAACGTCGAGGAGACCGCGGAGAAGATAGCCCTCGCCGCCTTGCACTACTACCTGCTCCAGGTGCAGCCGAACAAGGATATGGTTTTCAACCCCGCCGAGTCCCTCTCCTTTACCGGCAACACCGGACCCTACCTCCAGTACACCGGCGCCCGGATCTCAACGATGCTCAGAAAGGCGGGGGATCAACCGGGGATCGAGGAGGTTGATCTGAGCCTGCTCACCGAGCCTGTGGAGTGGGAGCTCATCAAGCATATAGCGGAGTTCCCCGAGATCCTTGAGCAGGCGGCGCTCCAGCTCAACCCGGCGATGCTCGCCTCCTACGCCTACGATCTCGCCCGGAACTACTCTCGCTACTATCACGACAACCCGATCATGGTGCACCAGGACCCGGCGGTTCGCCGGGGGCGTCTTTTTCTCTCGAAAGCGGTGCTCCAGGTGCTCCGGAACGTCCTCGAACTGCTTACTATTCCCTATATTCCGGTGATGTGAGCGCTTCTCTGCCGGCCCCGGGGAGGCGCGCCGCCCCGGGGCCTACGAAAACGTCGCTAAATTTTGGCGCTGCCTACGTTTTGGTGTGACATTTTGGTAGGGCGTCAGGATACGTATCGTAAATCACTGTATTGTAACGAGATAAATTTCATCTTTCCTTGGCATGTTAATTGCAGCATATTCGACCCACAGTAGGTTATTGGATACGTTTACGGAGAGGTATTGATGGCACATCGGCAACGACCTGGTAGACAGGGGCTCTACGATCCCGCTTTTGAGCATGAGAACTGCGGAGTTGGGTTCGTTGCCCACATTAAGGGCAAACAGAGCCATCAGATCATCGAGGACGCACGAGAGGTCCTGCTCAACATGACCCACCGCGGAGCGGTCGGGGCTGAGAAGAACACCGGGGACGGTGCGGGTATTCTCACCACCCTTCCTCAGAAACTGATCGAGAAGGTCGCCCGGGAGGAGCTCAACGTGACCCTCCCGGAGCGCGGACGGTTCTCCGCGGGCCTTGTGTTCCTTCCTCGGGACGACTCCCAGCGGCAGGCGTGCAAGGCGCGCTTTGAGACGATTACCGCCGCGGAGGGGCAGGAGTTTGTCGGCTGGCGGGAGGTTCCGGTAAACAACTCGAGCATCGGTCCTACCGCCCGGGCGGCGGAGCCGGTGATTGAGTGGGCGGTGATCGCCGCGGGGGAGGGGACCGACGAGGCCGCCTTCGAGCGCAAGCTCTACGTGATTCGCAAGCTCGTTACCAACGAACTGCGGGGGGGCGAGTTCGACACCGACCACACCTTTTACGTCTGCAGCCTCTCCACGAGAAACATCGTCTACAAAGGGATGCTCATGCCCGAGCAGCTCTTTGAGTACTTTATCGATCTGTCCGACCCGGACTACGAGAGCCATCTCGCCATGGTCCACAGCCGGTTTTCCACAAACACCTTTCCGAGCTGGGACAGGGCGCAGCCGCTGCGGTTCATGAGCCACAACGGCGAGATCAACACCCTCCGGGGCAACATCAACAAAATGCGCGCCCGGGAGGGGCAGCTGAAAAGCGAGCTCTTTGGTGAGGACATCACCAAGCTCATGCCGATCATCGAGCCTGACTGCTCGGACAGCGGCAACTTCGACAACGTCCTCGAGCTTCTGCTGATGAGCGGCCGCCGCCTCCCGGAGGCTATCATGATGATGGTTCCCGAGGCGTGGCAGAACCATAAGCATATGCCCCGGATCGGTCGGGAGATGTATGAGTACATGAGTCTCCAGATGGAGCCGTGGGATGGTCCCGCCTCCATCGCCTTTACCGACGGCCACGTCATCGGCGCGGTCCTCGACCGAAACGGACTGCGGCCGAGCCGCTACTACGTTACCGAGGACGACGTGGTCATCATGGCGAGCGAGGCGGGGGTCCTGCCTATGCCGCCTGAGCGGGTGCGCTCAAAGGGGAGGCTCCAGCCGGGGCGGATGTTTCTCGTTGATTTCGACAAAGGCGAAATTGTCGGTGACGAGGAGCTCAAAAACGGCATCGCCGGGAGTAGACCCTACGGCGACTGGCTCGAGAAACAGCGCCTCACCGTCGACGAGCTTCCCGAGGGGCGCTCCGTTGCCGGCCTCGACAGGCAGAGCATCCTCAGCCGCCTGCGCGCCTTCGGTTTCACCCTCGAACACCTCAACCTCATCCTCAAGCCGATGAGTGAGAGCGGTAAGGAGCCCCTCGGCTCAATGGGTAACGACACCCCCCTGGCGGTACTCTCGGACAAGCCGAGACTCCTCTACGACTATTTCAAGCAGCTCTTTGCCCAGGTTACAAACCCGCCGATCGACTCGATCCGGGAAAACATCGTCATGAGCCTCTGGGCGTACATCGGTCCGGAGCAAAACCTCCTGGAGTCCGACGAAAAGCACGCCCACAGGCTGCTGCTCCCGGAGCCGGTTATCACAAACGAGCTGACCGCACAGCTCAAGGAGCTTGACTACCGCGGCTGGAAGAGCCGGATTATCGACATAACCTACCCCGCCGCCGAGGGAAAGGCGGGTCTCGAGGCCGCCCTCACGCGGATCGAGGAGGAGAGTGAGTCCGCCATCGACGAGGGCTACAGCCTCGTTGTTCTCTCGGACCGGGCTGTTGGTCCCGACCGGATTCCGGTGAGCGCCCTTCTCGCTACCGGGGCGGTCCATCACAACCTCGTGCGCAAGGCAAAGCGAACGCAGATCGGCATTATCGTCGAGAGCGCCGAGCCCCGGGAGGTGCATCACTTCTGTCTCCTCGTCGGGTATGGGGCGGACGCGATAAACCCGTACCTCGCCTACGAGGCGATGTGGTACCTCCAGGAGGATGGACAGATCGATCCGGGGCTCTCGAAGGAGGAAGTAGTCGCCGCCTATCAGAAGGCGGTCCGCTACGGAATGCGCAAGGTGATGGGCAAAATGGGCATCTCCACCCTCGAGAGTTACAAGGCGGCACAGATCTTCGAGGCCGTCGGGGTAGCCGACGAGGTCATCGAACGCTGCTTTGCCGGGACCGCCAGCCGGATCCAGGGGGCGGGCTTCGAGCATATCGCCGATGAGGCGTCCCGGCGCCACGAGCTCGGATTTCCCCAGGGGAACGAGCCGATCGGCAGCGAGTTCTACAATCCCGGAGACTACCAGTGGCGCTTCGGTGGCGAGAAGCACATGTGGGACCCTGAATCGATCGCCGACCTCCAGCGGGCGGTGCGGCTCAAGGACATGAAGGCGTTCCGCCGATTCTCCACCCGACAAAACGAGCGCTCTACCAGCCAGTCGACCCTCAGGGGACTGTTGAAGTTCAAGAAAGGAAACCCGATCCCCCTCGAGGAGGTGGAGCCCGCCTCGCAGATCGTGAAACGGTTTGCCACCGGCGCCATGAGTTTCGGTTCCATATCCGCCGAGGCTCATGAAACGCTCGCTGTGGCGATGAACCGTCTCGGCGGAAAGTCCAACACCGGCGAGGGGGGCGAGATGAGCGAGCGCTACACGCCTCTTCCCAACGGCGACTCGCGGCGGTCTGCGATCAAGCAGGTAGCCTCCGGCCGCTTCGGTGTTACAATCGAGTATCTCACCAACGCCGATGAGTTGCAGATCAAGATGGCCCAGGGCGCCAAGCCTGGAGAGGGTGGGGAGTTGCCGGGACGGAAGGTCTTCGACCAGATCGCCAAGACCCGCTACTCCACCCCCGGGGTCGGACTGATAAGCCCGCCGCCCCATCACGACATCTACTCCATCGAGGACCTCGCTCAGCTCATCTTCGACCTGAAAAACGCAAACCCCGCCGCCCGGGTGAGCGTAAAACTCGTATCGGAAGTGGGCGTCGGCACCATCGCCGCCGGCGTCGCCAAGGCGCACGCCGACCACATTCTGATCTCCGGCCACGACGGGGGCACCGGAGCCTCGCCCCTTACGGGCATCAAGCACGCAGGACTCCCCTGGGAGCTCGGCCTCGCCGAGACGCACCAGACCCTTGTTCTGAACGACCTTCGCAGCCGGGTCGTGGTCCAGACCGACGGACAGCTGAAGACCGGCCGGGACGTGGTGATGGCGGCGCTCCTCGGAGCGGAGGAGTGCGGCTTTGCAACCTCCGCCCTCGTCGCCATGGGCTGTATCATGATGCGCAAGTGCGAGAAGAACACCTGCCCCGTCGGCATCGCCACCCAGGACCCGAAGCTCCGGGCGAAGTTTGCCGGCAAGCCCGAGGATGTGACCACCTTTTTTACCTACATCGCCGAGGAGGCACGGGAGATCATGGCGGAGCTCGGCTTTCGGAGCTTCGAGGAGATGGTCGGTCGGGTCGACATGCTCGAGCCCGACAAGGCGGTCAAGCATTGGAAGGCCGAGGGGGTCGATCTGACCGCCCTGCTCACGCCTATCGAGGTGGGGCCGACCCACACCGGTGTGATCTGCTGCATGCCCCAGGACCACGGCCTCGAGCGGGTTCTCGACCGTACCCTGATCCAGCTCGCCGAGCCTGTGTTCGAAAGCAGGACCAGGACGAGAATCGAGGTTCCGGTGCGCAATACCGACCGTACCGTCGGCGGCATGCTGAGCCATGAGCTCACCAAACGGTGGGGTATGGACGGACTGTCGGAGGATACCCTCCACGTCAAGCTTCACGGCTCGGCGGGACAGAGTTTCGGCGCCTGGCTAACCCGGGGAGTCACCCTCGAGCTCGAGGGGGATGCGAACGACTACGTCGGAAAGGGGCTTTCCGGGGGAACCCTGGTGGTCTATCCGCCCGAGGGGAGCCACTTTGTGCCGGAGGAGAACATCATTATCGGTAACGTCGCGCTCTACGGTGCGACCCGGGGAGAGGGATTTTTCCGGGGTATGGCGGCCGAGCGCTTCTGCGTCCGAAACTCCGGGGCCCACCTCGTGGTCGAGGGCGTCGGAGACCACGGGTGCGAGTACATGACCGGAGGCCGGGCGATTATCCTCGGCAACACCGGCCGGAACTTTGCCGCCGGTATGTCCGGGGGTATCGCCTACGTCTGGGACCGGGACGGCGGGTTTGAGAGCAAGGTCAATCCGGGGCTCGTCGAGCTCCAGGAGCTGAACCAGGAGGATGAGAGCTACATCCTCACCATGGTGGGCAGGCACGTCCGGTTTACCGGATCAGATCTCGGACGGAGGCTGCTCGACGAGTGGGAGGAGCACCGCGCATCCTTTACCAAGGTGATCTCCCCCGCCTTCCAGAGGATCATGGAAATGCAACAGAACAAGGAGCCTGTCCATGGGTAAGCCTACCGGATTTATGGAGTACCCGCGAAAACGGGCGCAGGAGAGAGCCCCGGAGACCCGGGCCAAGGATTTCGAGGAGTTTCATCGCCACCTCGACGAGGCGGAGCGGCAGGAGCAGGGGGCGCGCTGCATGGACTGCGGAGTCCCCTTCTGCCAGTCCGACTACGGCTGCCCGGTGGATAACCTCATCCCTGAGTGGAACGACCTGGTCTACCACGGCAAGTGGGATGAGGCGTTCAAGCGGCTGATGAAGACCAACAACTTTCCGGAGTACACCGGACGGGTCTGTCCCGCGCCCTGCGAGTCCGCCTGCGTCCTCGGTATCAACGAGCCGCCGGTGACGATCAAGGACAACGAGTGCCACATTATCGACCGCGCCTACGACTCGGGGCTGATGAAGCCGAGGATTCCCGAGCATCGGACCGGCAAGAGGATAGCGGTAGTCGGCTCGGGCCCCGCGGGTCTCGCCGCGGCGGACCAGCTCAATCAGGCGGGCCACCTGGTTACCGTCTACGAGCGGGACGACCGGATCGGCGGGCTGCTGATGTACGGCATCCCGAACATGAAGCTCGACAAGCAGCTTGTCCAGCGGCGTAACAACATAATGGCTGAGGAGGGGATCACCTTCCGCCCCGGGGTCGACGTCGGTAAGGACATCTCGGCCCGGGAGCTGATGGAGAGCTACGACTCGGTCATCCTCGCCTGCGGCGCCACAAAGCCCCGGGACCTCCCGGTCCCCGGCCGACAGCTCAAGGGGATCCACTTCGCCATGGAGTTTCTCCGGGCAAACACCAAGAGCCTCCTCGACTCGAACCTCGGAGACCAGAACTACATCTCCGCGAAAGGGAAAAGAGTTGTCGTCATCGGCGGTGGGGACACCGGAAACGACTGTCTCGGCACCTCCATGCGCCACGGTTGTGCGGGAATCAAGAACTTCGAGCTCCTCTCCCGGCCCGCGGGCGAGCGGACCGACGAGTTTCCCTGGCCGACCTATCCTCGGCTTCTCAAGCTCGACTACGGTCACCAGGAGGCGAAGAGCGTCTTTGGTGCCGACCCCCGGGAGTTCAGTATTCTCACCAAGGAGTTCGTCGGGGACGAGGAGGGCAACGTAACGGGAATCAGGACGGTGCGGGTGCGCTGGCACAAGGAGCCGGACTCCCGCCCCCGGATGGAGGAGATACCGGGGAGCGAGGAGTACTGGGAGGCGGACCTCGTCCTCCTCGCCCTCGGTTTTCTCGGCCCCGAGGATTACATCGCCGAGGAGCTCGGCATCGATCGGGATGATCGAAGCAACTTCAAGGCGGAGTATGGCAGGTTCGCCACCAGCGTGCCGAAGCTTTTTGCCACCGGGGACGCCCGGCGAGGTCAATCCCTCGTGGTCTGGGCGATCAAGGAGGGGCGTGGGGCCGCCCGGGAGGTCGACCGGTATTTGATGGGAAAAACCAACCTTCCCTGAGCCGGCCTCACTGTCGACGCTGTGTTGCGCTGCTGGTGTCCTCCACCCTGGGGATAGGGCGGGGCCGAAGTTATTGTTCCATCAGTAGTTGGAGTCTCCCGGTCCGTGGGTATTCGGAATTGCGGGGTTCTTGGCGCGTAACGCTATATTTGGCCTTGAGATAGGATGCCGGTATCCCCAGGGTGGAGGACAGTAGGTACTCCCATGTTCCTCCTCTGCCTGTTGACCCTCGGGGCGAAAGGTGTTTTACTGGATCACCTTACAACGAATTGCAGAGGTTAGACGTAGATGTACGCGATGGTAGAAATCCAGGGCAAGCAGTACAAGGCTGAGCAGGACGCCCTGATAAAGGTTGACCGTCTCTCCGATGAGGAGGGGTCCGACCTCGAGCTCGACTCGGTGCTCATGGTGAGCGGTGAGGCGGGTGTAACGGTAGGTACTCCCTTTGTGCAGGGTGCCACGGTCAAGGCGGTTGTGGAGCGCCACCTTCGGGATCCGAAGATAAAGGTGCTCAAGTTCAAGCGGCGGAAAAACTACTCCCGCCTCACCGGACATCGGCAGGCGTATTCGCTTATCCGTGTCAAGGAGATCACCGGGGCGTGATCTCCGTTCGCGTCGGTGTGAGCAGGGGCAGACTACGGTCGCTCTACTCCTCGGGCCACGCGATCGACCCTGGGGAGGGGAGTCCTGCCTGCGCCGCAGTCTCGGTGCTTGTAGCGGGAACAAGCAGAACCCTCTCCGGGAGGGGTGGTTGTCATGTAGACGGCCGCGCCCCGGAGCCGGGAAGCCTGGAGCTCGAGGTGCTTCGGGTACGGCCTGGTCGGGGACGATGGCTTCGGGGCGTCACCGACCTGCTCCTTCAAGGGTTACGGGACGTGGCCGACGAGTACCCCGAAGCGTTACAACTTACCATAGAGGAAAAGGGAGAGTAGCTGTATGGCTCATAAAAAGGGTGGCGGTAGCTCCAAGAACGGAAGAGATTCAGAGTCGAAACGACTCGGACTGAAAGCGTCCGGGGGTCAGCTGGTCGGGGCAGGTTCGATCCTGGTGCGCCAGCGAGGTACGCGCTTTCATCCCGGCGCCTTCGTCGGCCGGGGAAAGGACGATACCCTCTTTGCGAAGGCCGAGGGCACTGTTGTCTTCTCCGTCAAGCGGGGCAAGAAGACCGTTTCCATTGAACCTGTCGAGGCGTAGCGCCGCAGCGAGGTGCAGCAGTTTGTAGATGAGGCGGTCATCGAGGTTCGCTCCGGAAAGGGCGGGCCCGGGTCCGTCTCGTTTCGTCGTGAAAAGTACGTCCCCAAGGGTGGTCCCGACGGGGGCGACGGCGGTGACGGTGGCGACGTCATCGTAACAGTCCGAGAAAACCTCAAAACCCTCAGACACCTCAGGATGAAGCAGCATTATCGAGCGGCTAACGGCTCCCCTGGTGCCGGCAGACAGCGCCACGGCAGCCGCGGTGCGGACGCGGTAATCGAAGTGCCCCCGGGTACCCTGATCAGCGACGCCGAAACCGGCGAGCTTGTCTGTGACCTCTCCGCCGTCGGGGAGCAGCAGATCATCTGCCGGGGCGGAAAGGGGGGGCAGGGCAACGTCCACTTCAAGAGCTCCACCAACCAGGCCCCCCGCTACGCCCAACCCGGACTTCCGGGGACGGAGCGACGGCTCAAGGTGGAGTTGCGCCTCATAGCGGACATAGGCTTTGTCGGGCTCCCGAGCGTCGGAAAGTCGAGCCTTCTCAAGGTCCTCACCGCCGCGGATCCCAAGATCGGGAGCTATCCCTTTACAACGGTAATTCCAAACCTCGGGGTGATCCACTACTACGACCGGGACATCGTCCTCGCAGACCTCCCGGGCCTCATCGACGGCGCCGCCGGAGGCGCAGGGCTGGGCCACCGCTTTCTAAAGCACATTCAGCGCACCCGAGCCCTTGTCTACGTTGTCGACGGGAGCGCGGAGCATGCGGAGCAGCAGGTTGGGACCCTGGAGCGGGAGCTCTCCTCCTACGCCCGGGAGCTCGCCGAGCGGCCGAGGCTGCTTCTGATCAACAAGTGTGATCTCCTCGACGCGGAGACCCGCGGGGAGCTGCTGCGGCGCTTCGCTACCCTCGACGGGGAGACCCTGCTCGTCTCCGCGGCGAGCCGGGAGGGAGTCGAGGAGCTCAAAGGGCGCCTCTTTCACCTCGCCGTCGGCAGCAAAACCAGCGAGGAGGAGGGATGGTAACCTCATGAGGGGAAAGACCGCCCTGTTCGGCGGCTCCTTCGACCCGGTCCATATCGGGCATCTCTTTATCGCCGAGGAGGTGCGGCTTGTCGGAGGTTTCGATCGTGTTCTGTTTGTCCCCGCCCGGCAGTCTCCCCTCAAGAGTCGGAGCCCCGGAGCCTCCCGGGAGGAGCGCCTCGAGATGCTTCGTCTTGCACTCAACGGCCGCAGGGACTTCGACATTTCCACAATAGAGTTTGATCGGGAGGGCCCCTCCTACACGATCGACACGATCCGGGAGCTCCAGTCCCAGGGCGAGATCGAGGAGCATCCGGGGCTCATCATAGGCGACGACATCACCGCGAGCTTCTCCGAGTGGAAGGAGCACCAGGAGCTGCAGGCAATGGTGCGACTCGTGGTCGCCCGGCGGGAGGGGGAGATCATAGAAGAATCTCTCGGCCGGTACGAGGTTGTGGACAACGCGGTAATTCCGGTATCATCCTCCCAGATCAGAGAACGGGTTCGCGAGGGCAGGGCGTATCGTTACCTTGTGCCGGACCCGGTTTATCGGTTCATCGAGGCCCATGGAATCTACCGAACTTGAAAAGGCTCTTCGCAAACTTGACTGGGCAACCCGGTACACCCTTTCGGTCAAACGGTACACCCACATCGAGCGGGTTATTGAACACGCCAGGGACCTCGCCCGACGCTACGGAGTCGAGCCGCTCCGGGTGGCGGTTGCCGCGGCGGGACATGACATGGCTCGGGAGCTTCCCCCCTCCCGACTCGTAGAGCTCGCGGATCACTTCGGCGTGCCGCAACACGACCCGATGCGGGAGCATCCGGTTCTGCTCCACGGTCCGGTGGCCGCGGGGCTCATGGGTGAGCGCTACGGTGTGAGGGACCAGGAGATCCTTGAGGCGGTCTACCACCACACCCTCGGCTCACCGCACCTCGAGGCTCTCGGAAAGATCCTCTACGTCGCCGACTACACCGAGCCTGGACGCCCCTACATCAACGATGAGCTTCTCTCCTATCTCCTCGTCGATCATCTCGACGATACGGTTGCCCGGGTGATCCTCCACGCCCGCAACACCTTCGGCCGCCTCAGCGGGCGCACCCGGGAGTTCTTCGACTCCCTGTCAACCAGAACCGGGGCAGTCTGGTGAGTCGCAAGACCAGTGCCGGTTCCCTGCCGGTTCTCATACTGGTGGGGGCTATGGTGGCTGTGCTCCTGGTGACCGCGGCTTTTCTCTACCTCCAGTTACGGACCGACGAGGTTGCCGAGGCGGCGCGCCAGGGGGAGACGATACGCACCCTCATTGTCCTCGAGGATGAGCAGGGCGGGGCAGGCCACATCTACGTCTACATTCACAACACCGTGACTCATCGGGGCGCGCTGATCGACATCCCCCCTAACCTCGGATCGATTATAGACTCTCTCCAGCGGGTCGACCGGATCGACGTCCTTTACGATCGCGGAAACGTCGACACCCTCAAGGATCGAGTCTCCACCCTCATCGACCGGGAGATTTCCTACTACCTCACCCTCAGCCACGGGAGCCTCCGGGATCTCATCGATCTGCTCGGGGGGATCGAGATCTTTATCGTCGAGAGCTTCGAGCAGACCGACGAGGGCGAGCCGGTGCTGCTGCCGGCGGGCAACGTGGTGCTCCACGGAAGAAAGGCGCAGACCTACCTGGAGTACCAGGTCGAAGGAGAGTCGGAGATCGAGCGGTTCGGCCGGCGTCAGAAGTTTATGGAGAGCTTTCTTGCCGGGATTTCCGAGAACGTCGAGTTTCTTCTCCAGGAGGAGGTCTTCGGCTATCTCGAAGGATACGTCGAAACGAACCTCGAGGAGCGGGCGCTCCAATCCTACCTCACCGAACTCGCCAACCTCGATGCCGGCAGACTGGTCCATCGCCGGGTCCAGGGGACCACCAGAGTGGTGGACACCCAGGCCGGGAGGATGCCGCTCCTGTTTCCCCATTTCGAGGGGCAGTGGCTCGAGGAGACGGTGAGACAGGTGGAGCGGTCTATCACCTCGGACCAGGCGTTTCGGGACGAGGATGTCCGGCTGAACCTGGAGATACTCAATGGAACCACCTCGAGCGGACTCGCCCGCCGGACAAAGGAACTCTTTGAGGGATATGGCTTCGACGTAGTATCTTTTGGAAACGCAGAGAGCAGCCAGATCAGGAACACCGTGCTTATCGATCGGCGCGGTCAACCGGAAGAGGTTCGGCGGGTCGCCGAGATAATCAGAGCAGAACGGATCGTCACCGATGTGGGCGCCGCCGGGAGCGAGGCGGACGTCACTATTGTACTTGGAAGAGATTTTGATGGAACATTCGTTAGACAGACATCCGAGGATTAGCCCCGAGACGGTCCGGGAGATAGCCGGTTTTCTCGCCGAGGAGAAGGGGATCGACACCGTCGCCCTCGATCTGCGTCCACAGGGCGGCTTTACAGACTATTTTATCGTCACAAGCGGGCGGTCCGAGGCGCATCAGCGCGGCCTCATCAGGCGGTTGCACGAGCATCTCAAGGAGCTCGGTATCGATCCCCGGCAGTCCCACCGAAGGGGGCAGGACGTGGGGTGGTCCCTCCTTGACTGCGACGATCTGGTTATCCACGTCATGTCACCCTCGATGCGGGAGTTCTACGATCTGGAGAAGCTCTGGTTCCAGTCTGATGTCCTTTATCGCCAGGAGAGCGAGCAGAGTTAACCGAGGGGCAACGCTCCCCGATACTCCCCCTGCCGGAGGGATGGTAATCTCTTTGGACCTGTCGCGACGATTTATCTGTAAATGTTTGACACCCCTTCTCGCCTCGATAATACTTTAGATCACCAAGGAGCGAGGCATGGACATCACCGATATCAGGGTTCGCACAGTGTCCTCGGATGGCAAGCTCAAGGCGTACGTGACCGTCACCTTTGACGACTGCTTTGTGGTGCACAACGTAAAGGTTATCGAGGGACGGGGAGGCTCCTTTATCGCAATGCCGAGCCGCAAGACCCGCAACGGGGAGTATAAGGATATTGCTCATCCGATAAAGCCTGAGTTCCGGGAGCGGATGCAGGAGATGATCCTCGACGCCTTCGAGCGCTACCTCGAGAACCCCGACGCATCGGAGCATCTCGACGAGTCGGAGGATCCGGAAAGCGCTCTTGACGTATAGCCTCGATCCCGTATAACCTTGCCGTTCAATTAATAAGCACGTTGGGACGTCGACAAGCGGCTTAAGTCACCGGGTTTTGGTCCCGGCATTCGCAGGTTCGAATCCTGCCGTCCCAGGTACGGTTTGACCAATTGAACAAGGAGCAGCAAAGATGGAGGAGAAGCACCTCACCGGTGAGTTGAGGAGCGAGTTCAAGAAGGGAGCAAGTCGTCGTCTGCGGACCGTCGGCCGGATCCCCGCGATTGTATACGGCCATGACGAGCCGATCGCTATCAGCATCAGTGGCCGGGAGTTCCACAAAGAGTTTCATACCATCTCCGAGAGTACCCTCATTCGCCTTGCAATTGACGGCAAGGAGCGGCAGGTTCTCGTCAAGGACTACCAGGAAGACATCATCAAGGGCGAAGTTCTTCATATCGACTTTTATGAGGTCGAAAAGGGAAAAACGCTCCAGACCCATGTACCGATCGTCCTCGACGGCTCACCGGTGGGCGTCCGGGAGGGCGGAGTTCTCGAGCACGGCATTTACGAGCTCAACATCGAGTGTCTGCCCAAGGACCTCCCTGGAGAGATCCACGTCGACATCACCGGGATGAATATCGGTGACTCTATCCACGTCGGAGATATCAGCGCTCCCGAGGGGGTGCGAATTCTCAACAGCGACGACCAGACCGTGGCGGTCTGCGCCTCTCCCCGGGCGATGGAACAGGAGATGGAGGCCGAAGAGGCCGCGGCCCAGGCGGTTACTTCCGCAGTCGAGGATCGGGAAGAGTCCTCAAAGGGCGAGGCGAGCAGAGAGTCGGAGGAAGAATAACCCCGTGGACCGCTGGCTCGTCGTCGGTCTCGGTAACCCGGGCCGCCGGTTCGAGAACACCCGGCATAACATCGGGTTTGCCTTCGTTGATCACCTTTCAGCCCTCGGAGGCCGTCGCTTGCGGCGGCCTCACTTGTTTGGCCTCCTCGGTTCTTATCGATACGCCCGGCTCGCCTCCGCGGGCCTCGACCTCGCACAGCCGCTGACCTACATGAACCGCTCCGGCTCCGTCCTGCCGGAGCTTCTCGCCCGGTCGGGAGTGGAGGAGGGGCGTCTCCTCGTTGTTACCGACAATCTCGACCTGCCCCCGGGGATGATCCGCCTCAAGCGGCGGGGCAGCGGAGGGGGGCACAACGGTCTCAAGTCGATAACCGCCGCCCTCGGCCACAGCGACTATCCCCGTCTCTACATCGGCATCGGTCACCCCGGGGACCCCCAGGGGGTGGTGCCGCACGTGCTCTCCCGGCCCTCGCCGGCGGAGCAGGAGCTCCTCGACGGGGCGGTAAAACGGTCGGCGGAGGTGATTGTACGACTGCCGGAGATCGGCTTTGAGGCGGCGATGCATGAGCTCAACAAAAAGGAGTGATCCAGTCCAAACCGCTTCCGAGCGCCTCGCCTCGCTGCTCTCCCGCCTCCCTCCCGGTCCGGTTGCCGTAGCCTTTTCCGGCGGGGCGGACAGTCTCGCCCTCGCCCTCCTCGCCCGGCAGCTGCGGCAGCGGAGGGTGGAGCTCTACACCGTCGAGCACAACCTCCGGGGCCCCGAGGCGGCGGCCGAGGCGTACAGCCACCTGACCGCCCTCTCCCGGGCGCTTTCCATGCCTCTGCGACGGGCGGAGATACCCCCCGGTCGGATCGCGGCGGGGGAGGCGGGAGTCGAGGCGACCGCCCGGGCCCTCCGCTACCGCGCCCTTGCGGCTCTCGCCGAGGGACACGGAGGGGTGGCGGTTCTCACCGCTCACCATCGGGACGACCAGGTCGAGACGATCCTCCTCGGTCTGTTGCGGGGCGCGGCGGAGACCGCCCTCGGGGGCATCTGCGAAAGCCGTCCCCTGGCCCTGCCGGGCGGAGGAAGGGTGGCGCTGCTGCGCCCGCTCCTCGAGGTGGGCCGGAGGGATCTCGAGGGGGTTGTCGCCGCTTCTGGCCTCGAGCCCCTCGCGGACGAGAGCAACCGGGATGAGCGATACGAGCGAAACCGTCTGCGCCTGCGGGTGATACCTCCCCTGAGGGACGCCTTTGCAGGGGGCGAGGCGGCACTGCTGGCCGAGGGACGGCGGCTTCGAAGGCTGGGCGAGGATATTCGCCGGCGCTCGAGGCGTATCGCGGTCCGCAGGGTTGGTGAGGTTCTCTCAGTCGATGCCGCCGAGTTCTTCTGCAGCCCCCCCGGGGTGAGAGGGGCGCTCATGGAGGAGCAGTCGAGGCGGGCGAACCGGCCCTTTCCCGGGCGCTCGATGCGATTTCTCGAGCCTCTCCTGGCCGACCCGGTTCGGTCGGAGTGGTTTGATCGTAGGCGAAGCGAGGAGATCCTCGAAAGTGGAGGTCACCGATTTACCCTTCACCGGGGTCGTCTCCTCTGGCAATACGATATTGTCCCTCTCCGGGATTTTCGGTATCTTCACGAAGTGGACGGCTCACCCTTCGAACTTCACTGGTCGAGAGGGTGGTGGCCGACGGATTACAGGGGTAGAGAGCGACGGCAGTCGGTTGTCTCCCTTCCCCGGGAGTTGCTACGGCCACCGGTGATCGTTCGTTCCCGGCGTTCCGGAGACCGGCTCCGGATCAGGGGGGCCTCGCGGCCGCTACATAGCCTCTACGACCGTCTCGCTCTCCCTCAGGTCGTACGGGAGAATATCCCGATTATCGAAGATAGAAACGGGATTCTCGCACTGCCCGCCGATCTTTTCGGGGCGCCCCGACTGCTTCGTGAGGGAGTCACCGAGGGCGACGGAGCCCTGGCGATAAGATTTTTCGCGCACGGAGATTTTGTTTGAGTATGGACAACAACGATAACGGCGGGGGTCGTAACGGTAACAACCAGGGCCCGAACCCGAATTTCAACTTTAAGAACAACCGCTTCGCTCTCATTTTCCTCATTACGATCCTCGGCATGTTCCTGGTGATGCTCTTCGGCAATACCCAGCAGCCGACCAACCAGATTCCCTACTCCCAGTTCCTCGGATATCTGAGCAACGGCGAGGTCGAGTCGGTCAGGATCATGGATCAGCGGGAAATTCAGGGAACCCTCAAAGGGGTTGCCGGAGAGGGAAGAACCTTTACAACCAATATTCCCTACTTCGACGACCAGCTCGTCCCGATGCTCCGGGACGAGGGAGTGCGCTTCTCGGGCCAGCCCCAGACGGTCTCTCCCTTCCGGGTGCTCCTGGAGTTTCTGCCCTGGTTTATCGGTTTCTTCTTTATCTGGTTCATGTTTCGTCAGGTTCAGGGCAGCGGAAACCGGGCGTTTTCCTTTGGTAAGAGCAGGGCGAAAAAGTACCTCGAAGACGGCAAGAAGATTACCTTTGACGATGTCGCCGGTCAGCGGGAGGCGAAGTACGAGCTTCAGGAAGTGGTGGAGTTCCTCAAGAACCCGGCAAAGTTCACCAAGATGGGGGCAAAGATCCCGAAGGGAGTTCTTCTTGTCGGCATGCCGGGAACCGGTAAGACCCTTCTCGCCCGGGCAAGCGCAGGGGAGGCGGGGGTCTCCTTCTTCCATATGAGCGGTTCGGACTTTGTGGAGATGTTTGTCGGTGTCGGCGCAAGCCGGGTTCGAGATCTCTTTGAGCAGGGGCGAAAGAACGCCCCCTGCATTCTCTTTATCGACGAGCTCGACGCGGTCGGCCGGACCCGGGGCGCGGGCTACGGCGGTGGCCACGACGAGCGCGAGCAGACGCTCAACCAGATGCTCGTTGAGATGGACGGCTTTGATACCAAGGACGGGGTTATCGTCCTCGCCGCGACCAACCGCCCGGATGTTCTCGACCCAGCCCTGCTGCGGCCCGGCCGCTTTGACCGGCAGATCGTCGTAGACATGCCCGACGTGGACGAGCGGGAGCAGATTCTCAAGATCCACAGCTCCAGGATTCGCCTCTCCCCCAAGGTCGACCTCAAACGGGTCGCCCGAGCTACCCCCGGCTCCGCCGGCGCGGACCTTGCCAACCTCGTCAACGAGGCGGCTCTGTACGCCGCCCGGAAAGACAAGGAAGTCGTGGAGATGGAGGACTTCGAGGAGGCGAGGGACAAGATCCTCATGGGTGTGGCCAAGACATCCCGGATCATCTCCCCCGAGGACAAGCTCAAGACTGCCCGGCACGAGGCGGGCCACGCCCTGCTGCATTACTACCTGAAGGACGCCGATCCCCTCCACAAGGTGAGCGTTGTTCCCCGGGGGCGGGCTCTCGGTGTCGCCTTCTCCCTGCCTGAAAAGGACAGCTACAGCAAGGGAAAAAACTACCTTCTCGACCGGATCAAGATCGCCTACGGCGGCTATATCGCCGAGCGTCTCTTTTACGAGGAGACGACCACCGGCGTTCAGAACGACCTCCAGCAGGCGACCGATATGGCGCGCCGGATGGTGACCGACTGGGGTATGAGCGAGCTCGGCCCGGTTGCCTTCGGTCAGGAGGATGAGCCGATTTTTCTCGGTAAGGAGATAGCGACCCACAAGGATTACTCCGAGCGAACCGCCCAGGAGATTGACGGTGCGGTCAAGCAGCTGCTCAACAGCTGTTTTTCCGAGGCGGAACAGATTCTCACGGAACACAAGGATCAGCTCGAGAATCTCGCCCAGACCCTTACGGAAAAAGAGACCCTTACCGATAGTGAAGTACGTGAACTTCTCGGCTTTCCTCAGCGCCGAGCTGACGAGGAGAATGATGGGAACCCCGAGACGGTGGCACCACCGGAGTAATCCTGCTCCGGGGCTACCGGCAACGCTGACGCTCCTGCTGTTTCTCCTGCCCCTCCTCCCCGCGGTCGCTCAGGATCTGACCCAACTCAGTCTCACCTACATCCAACAGGCCGGGAACGCCGCTGCCGAGGGGGCGACGGAGGAGGCGCGTCGCTACCTCGATACCGCCCTCTCCCTCTCGCCCCGGCTCTCCGACGCCCACCTCGCTATGGGCGAGCATCTCTCCCGGGAGGGGCAGCACGGGGAGGCGATCACCCATCTGCGCGCCGCGCTCGAGGAGGGACGGTTTCGCCGCAGCGCCCCTGACAGGGCGCGAGTTCTCCTCGCCCGGCTCGAGGTGGTGACACGGCAGTATCGCAGCGCTCTCGAGACCCTCGAGGGGGTAACGATTCCCACCTCCGAGAGCGTGCACCTCCGGGGTGAGGCGCTCCTCGCCCTCGGCCGTCTCGCCGAGGCGCGGCGGGTCGTGGATCGGGGCCGCGCCCTCTATCCGGAGGAGGTGCGGTTCGTCGCGCTCTCCTACACCATAGATCCCGTGCCGCCCCTCTCCCTTGGACGGTGGCTCGAGGAGAACCGCAGCGGAGAGGAGGCGTATCTCGAGCTCTACCGCACCTACCTCCTCGCCCTCGAACGTCCCGAGGCGCACGCCCGGGAGGCGCAGGAGTACTTTGATCTCGGGGGGCGGGACCCGGCGGTTGCGGCGCGCTACGCCGCCCTTCTCGACTCCGGGGTGGAGCTCTTTCTCGATCTCGAGGGTTACCTCGACAAGGCCGCCCTCGAGCTCGCCGGCAGGGAGCTTCCCGAGGAGACCCTCAGCCGTCTCATCGAGGAGAGTCGGGCTCGTCTCAACGAGATGGCCGAGGAAGGGGAGAGCGCCGTCCTGGTCTACGACGGCGACGGGGACGGGATACGGGAGGGACAGTTTGTCTGGGAGGCGGGACGGATCAGCCGGTACGAGGCGGACCCGGATCAGGACGGAGAGGTGGAGACCCGGATTGAGTTCGGTGCCTCCGGGGTTCCGGTGGAAGTCTCCCATCTCGACGGACCGCTTCTCTCCTACAGCCGCTACCCCTACCTCGCCGGCGTGGAGTTCGAGGAGGACGAGGGGGTGCGCTCCCTCTACCTTCGCCCTGACCTTCTCACACACTACGTCCTGCGCCGCCGGCCCTCGCTCTACGCCGAGCGGGAGGACCTCACCTTCGAGTTTATCATCGACGAAGAGCCGCCGGACCGGGAGCTCCTGCGTCGTTACGCCGCTCTCGAGGTCGTGGAGAGCGAGGGCGTTACCTATCGGCGGCTTCTCGACGGTGTTCCTGTGATTGAGTATCGTGATACTCGCGGGGAGGGGGTTATCGAGGAGGTTCGAGTCTTTGAAGCGGGACGGATGGTGCACGCCCTTCTCGACCCCGACGGAGATGGCGCTTTTGAGCTGTATGAGTATTTTGGTCCAGATGGGGTGGAGTTACAGGGAGTTGACCGGGACATGAGCGGCCGGTCGGAGATCTTTGCCCCTTTTCTCAGCCGCCTGAGCCGATTCGACAGCGACGAGGACGGCCTGCTGGACTTTGGCATGGTTACTGACGAGATTATGAGCTTTATGGAGATGGAAGCATTGATGCGAAATAACCTCGCGTTCCAGATAGAGCAGTTCGGAAACGAGGTGGCGCCGTGAGGCTCACCCGGATACTCCTCGCCCTCGCCGGGGCTCTCCTGCTTGCCTCCTGCGCAACAAGGGGGGCCTCAGATCCGCAGGCCGGCTCCCTCGAGAGGGGTGAGCGGGCGGAGGAGCGGGTTATTACTCTGATCGAGGAGGAGGGGTTGCCCGAACGCGCCCTCACCCTCCTGCCCCGGCTCCAGAATGAGGGTCTGATCCCCCCGGAGCGGGGAGAGCAACTGCGCAGCGCGGCGGTGAGCGAGACCGAGCGGCTCTACCGAGCCGCCCTGGAGGAAAACCGCTTTGTCGATGCCCTCGTTCGGCGGCAGAATCTCGAGCTCCTCGGACGCATGGATGAGTCCGACGCGCCTGATCGGGGAGTGCTTATCAAGGACCTGGCGGACAGCTACCTCGACCGGGAAAACAGTGTCGCGGCGCTTTCGATCATTCTGCGTCACCCCGATCTATCGGAGGTTGCCCCGGCGGAGCTTGTGCGTTACGGCCGCTTTGCCCTGGAGAACAACAACCGCTACGCCCTCAGGCAGATCGTCGACGCTCTCGAGGATGGGGAGGTGCCCGACGAGTTTAGCGAGGCTCTCGAACAGAACCCGACGGCCCTGGAGATGATCGGGGGGACCGTTACCGTCTGGGTCAACCGAGGTATGCGGATTACCCAGGGTGTCGGGGTTCCCGACCGGGTTATCGGCAGCGGCTTTTTTATCGACCCTCGCGGTTACCTCATTACCAACTACCACGTCATCTCAAGCGAGGTCGACCCGGAGTACGAGGGGTACTCGAGGCTCTATGTAAAGCTGCCCGGGCGGCCGGATGATCGGATTCCTGCCCGGGTCATCGGTTACGACCGGATCTTCGACCTCGCTCTGCTCAAGGTAGAGATCGACCCGGCGTATGTTTTCTCCTTTACCAACATCAGGCAGCTCGACGCAGGTACCCAGATACTCGCTATCGGTTCTCCCGGTGGCCTTGAGAACTCGATCACCTCCGGGATTATCTCAGCCGAGGGGCGCCGATTTCTGCAGATGGGAGACGCCCTGCAGGTGGACGTGCCTATCAATCCGGGTAACTCCGGAGGACCCCTCATCTCACAGTCCGGGGAGCTGGTCGGAGTGGTATTCGCGGGGATTGAGCAGTTCGAGGGGGTTAACTTTGCCATACCCTCCTTCTGGATTAGACATTTTCTGGAGAAGCTGTACAACGACGGCGAGGTGACCCACCCGTGGATCGGCGTCGCCGTGCGCAGGCATCGCCGCGGACTCGAGGTGCTCTACGTGGCACCTCGGTCGCCGGCGGAGGACGCGGGGCTGCGCCGGTCAGATGTCATCACCTCGATAAACGGCGAGGCCCTCGAAACCGTTGCCGACGCCAATGATTTCTTTCTCGGTCTCTACGAGGGAAACCTCCTTGAGGTACGCTACAGCAGGCCTGAGGAGCTGCCCGAGGGGGATGAGGCGGTGGGGGTCTCCGAGACGACCCGTCCCTGGACTGATACGCGCTCACTGGTCTACGTCGCCGACCGCCCCTTCTCCCCGGCTGAGGAGGCCCTCAAACGGGAGGATGTGCATGAGCTGTTTCCCGCCCTCTTCGGTATGTCGGTCCGGGGGGTACGCTCCCTGCCGTGGCAGGAAGAGTTTGTGGTGACCGAGGTGTATCCGGGAAGCGTCGCCGATGAGTCGGGACTCTCGGTAAACGACCCGTTCTCCCTGCGGAGCTGGCGGGTAAACAGAGACGCCCGGGCACTCCTTATCGAGATAATCGTTCGAAAGCGTACAGCGGGTTTCCTCGAGACGGGACTTCAGCTCGGCGCCTACCTCGAGACGGACAACTTTATCTGACCGGACCCGGCTGAAGGCAAGGG
Source organism: Spirochaetaceae bacterium (assembly GCA_046541355.1). Lineage (GTDB taxonomy): Bacteria > Spirochaetota > Spirochaetia > DSM-27196 > Alkalispirochaetaceae > CAYZHV01. The sequence goes on along the minus strand of JBKHDM010000020.1, from coordinate 11,755 downwards.
GGATGGGGTAGCGAGGCGCAGCCTCGAGGACCCACTGTTGTTATCCCGCCCTTCGGGTCTATACTTGTGAAATCTAAAAGTTGGAGTGTCATAGGTGGCGGAATCGATGCAGGTTGTCAGTCTCGAAGGAGAAATACGAGTCGCCCGTGCGGAACAGATCAGGCAGGAGCTCAAAAAGGCGATCACCTCCCACGCTCAGGTGCTGCTCAACGTGAGCCGGGTGACGGATATCGACCTCTCCTTTCTCCATCTGCTCTACGCCGCCAGGCAGTTCGCCAGGCAGAAAAAGAAGAGCTTCCAGCTGACCGGCACCTTCCAGGAGACCGTCCTCCGTCGGCTTCAGATCGGCGGATTCGTGGAGGGGAACGTTCCGGCATCGGCCAGGGATGTTGACGCGGCGCTGCTTCCCTTTCCGGAGTAACCGATGCTTGACGATTTCAAACAGAGTTTTCGTGACGAAGCGTTCGAGCTGCTCAACAGCCTCGAGGAGTCCCTCCTGGAGCTCGAGAACAATCCGGACAATCCCGATGAGATCTCCGCGGTCTTCCGGGCTATGCATACCATCAAGGGATCCGCGGCGATGTTCGGGTTCGAGGAGATATCCGGTTTCGCCCACAACGTGGAAAACGTCCTGGACGAGGTCCGGGACGGGACGCTGCCGGTAGACGCCGAGCTGATCAGCCTTACCCTGGAGGCTCGGGATCATATTCGTGCCGCCCTGAGCTCCGAGGGTGAGGAGATCGAGTCGGGTACGGCGATCCTCCGGGGGTTCGAGGAGTTCCGAAAGCGCCACACCGCCTCAACCTCCCGCCACGATTTTGAGGATGAGCCGCCTACCTCCGGTATCGGTGAGGAGGAGAGCGACGAGGGCAGTCGTGGTATCCAGTTGGTTGAGCAGGACCGTGAGGCGGAGCATCCCTTTCCCCGTATCTACCGGATCGTCTTTCATCCCCATGAGGACATCTACTTCTCCGGGACCAACCCTTTGCTGCTTCTCGAGGAGCTCGCCGGTCTGGGAGAGTACACGGCGGTGCCGAGAATCTCCGAGATCCCGAGGCTCGACAAGCTCGATCCCGAAAAATCGGTTATCTCCTGGGAGATCTTTCTCACCAGCCGCTGCTCGGTTAACGACATCTACGACGTCTTTATTTTTGTCGATGATCGAGCCGATATCTCGGTGGAGGTGGTGGATGAGCTCGAGCCGGAGGGGGAGGAACAGAAGGCGAAGCGTCTCGGGGAGATCCTTGTAGAGCGGGGAGCCGCGGACCGGGAGACGATTGAGCGGGCTATCTCCCTGCAAAAGCGGATTGGCGAGGTACTCGTTGAGCAGGGGGTGAGCCGGGATGAGGTTACAACCGCCCTCAAGGAGCAGGAACACATCCGCACTACCCGGGAGCGGACCAACCATGAGCTGTCAAGCAGTTCCATCCGTGTCGCCTCGGAGAAACTGGACAACCAGATCGATCTGGTAGGTGAGCTTGTTACCCTCCAGGCACGTCTTGCCCAGTCCCTCGAAACCAGGGGAGACGCGGAGCTCCAGACCATCTCGGAGCAGCTCGAGCGGCTCGTCTCGGAGCTCCGGGACTCGACTATGAGTATCAGGATGCTGCCGATCGGAACCACCTTCAGCAAGTTTCGCCGTCTCGTCCGGGACCTCTCCCAGGATCTCGGTAAGGAGGTGGAAATCGAGATGGAGGGCTCGGAGACGGAGCTCGATAAGACCGTCATCGACCGCCTCGGCGACCCCCTGGTGCACATAATTCGCAACAGCATCGACCACGGGATCGAGGCTCCCGGGGTCCGGGAGAAGGCGGGAAAGCCGCGAGCCGGAACGGTAAAGCTCGTCGCCGAGCACGTAGGCGCGACGGTGCAGATTTCCGTCCGGGACGACGGCGCCGGGCTTGATCGGGAGGCTATTCTCAGCAAGGCGCGGGAGCGGGGCATTATCGGCGGCAATGTCGGAGAGCTCACGGATGAGCAGGTCTACGACCTCATCATGGCCGCCGGTTTTTCCACCGCCACCAACGTCACTCAGGTCTCCGGCAGAGGGGTCGGTATGGATGTCGTGCGACGGGAGATCGAGAGCCTCGGGGGCACGGTAAAGATAAGCTCCCTCCCGGGTGCCGGAACGGAGATGACCCTCTCCTTACCCCTCACCCTCGCGATCATCGACGGGCTCCTGGTGGTTATCGGGGATGAACACTTCGTCTTTCCCCTCTCGAGCGTGGGAGAGTGTATCGAGCTTGGCTCCAGCGAGGGCTCCCACCGGTCGACTACGATCAGCTATCGCGGGAGTCTCCTTCCGGTAATCTCGCTCCGGGAGCTGTTCCGTACCACCGGTGAGGCTCCCGAACTCGTCCAGGTGGTGGTCTGCGAGGTCGCGGAGAAGCGGGTCGGCTTTGTGGTGGACGAGGTCGTCGGAGACTACCAGACGGTTATCAAGAATCTCGGCAAGCTCTATCGCAACGTTCAGGGCGTGTCGGGGGCGACGATTCTCGGAGACGGGACGGTGGCGCTTATTCTCGATGTACCGAGACTCGCCCAGCTCGTCGACGGCGCAGTGGAGGTAGAACAGGCGTGAGTGACTCTCCCATTACCCGCTCTGCCGGGACCTCCGTGAAGCTCACGGATAAACAGTTCGGGCGGCTCCAGCACTTTATCGAGAGCGAGCTCGGCATTCGAATGCCTCCGGTAAAAAAGGTGATGCTCGAGTCGAGACTGCAGAAGCGGCTGCGTCTCCTGCAGCTCCAGGACTTCGAGGTGTATCTCGACCTCGCCTTTTCGGAGAAGGAGCGGGCAGGGGAGCTGATCCATCTGATTGACCTGGTGACCACCAACAAGACCGACTTTTTTCGGGAAGCGGACCACTTCGAGATCCTGAAAGGGAGACTCCTGCCGTACATGTACCTTCAGCAGGGGATCGGTCGAGGTCAGCCGTTACAGGTCTGGTCCGCCGCCTCCTCCACCGGGGAGGAGCCCTACACCCTCGCGATCGTCCTCGCGGAGTTCGCCCGGGAGAACAGCGGTTTTAACTTTCATATCCTTGGAACCGACATCTCCACCCGGGTACTCGAGGCGGGGCGAAAGGCGATCTACCCGGAAGAGCGGATCGCCCCGATCGCCGATGAACTGCGTAAGCGCTATCTGCTGCGGTCCAAGGACTCAGAGAAGCGGCTTGTCAGGATCAGACCTGCGCTGCGAAAGCATGTGAGTTTCCAGAGGCAGAACCTCATGGACGACCGCTACGAGATTCGCGGGAGCTTCGATATCGTGTTCTGTCGAAACGTGATTATCTACTTCGAGCGGCCCAACCAGCAGAGGATTCTCACCCGCCTGGTTCGCTACCTCAAACCGGGAGGTTATCTCTTTCTCGGCCATTCCGAGACCCTGGCGGGAATGAACCTCAACCTCACCAGCGTCGCCCCGACGGTCTACCAGAAACCGGTGTGAGGCGTTGAGAGTGTAGGACGGCACAAAGATGAGCAGCGTGAGTAAGCAACCAGCGAGTGACCAACCAGTGAGAGACAAAACCAGTGAGTGAGAAAACCAAAGTGATGATCGTCGATGACTCGGCGGTGGTTCGTGAGACCCTCAAACAGATACTCGAAGAGGAGGGGAGCTTCGAAGTGGTTGCCACCGCCTCGGATCCCCTCGTGGCGGCCCGGAAGCTCCAGAGTGTCGTCCCGGACGTGATAACCCTCGATATCGAAATGCCCCGGATGGACGGGCTAAGCTTTCTGCAGAAGCTCATGCATCAACACCCTATCCCCGTAGTCGTCTGCTCCTCCATGGCGGAGCGGGGGAGCGGAAATGCCCTGAAAGCTCTCGACTACGGTGCGGTAGACATAATCGAAAAACCGAAGGCGGGAACCAAGGCGTGGATTGAGGAGTCGAAGGTCCGCATCGGCGACGCGATCCGGGCGGCGAAGGCTGCCAAGGTTGACAAGCTCCCGGGTGTGAGCAAGTCCGCCCCGGGGACGGGCAGTAAACAGGCGCCCCCGCCGCCGGCCGGACTGAGGCAGGTGCAGCCGAAACTGAACGCCGACGCTGTTCTTTCCCGGGGGACGAAACGGGACTACGCCATCGAGACAACGGACCGGATCGTCGTGGTCGGCGCCTCCACCGGCGGAACCGAGGCGCTCAAGACCTTTCTCGACGCCCTGCCGCTCGACGCTCCGGGGGTTGTGGTTGTGCAGCACATGCCCGAGAACTTTACCCGCGCCTTTGCCGAGCGCCTCAACTCGATCTGCGAGGTGACGGTAAAGGAGGCACAGAGCAACGACAGCGTTATCCGGGGCCACGTCCTGATCGCCCCGGGAAACAAGCACATCCTCCTCAAACGCTCCGGCGCCAGATACTATGTCGAGGTGCGGGACGGACCTCTGGTGAGCCGTCACCGCCCCTCGGTAGACGTGCTCTTTCGCTCCGCCGCCCGATACGCCGGCAAAAACGCCGTAGGCATCATCATGACCGGCATGGGCGATGACGGTGCCCGGGGAATGGAGGAGATGAAAGAGGCCGGGGCGTACAACATCGCCCAGGATGAGGCTACCTCGGTTGTCTTCGGTATGCCGAATGAGGCGATAAAACGGAACGCCGTCGATAAGGTTCTCCCCCTCGACCGGATCGCCGGACACATGTTAAGCCTTGTGAAATGAGCGAGACTCCCCGACGCGTCCTGATCGTGGAGGATGAGAGCATCGTGGCTCTCGACCTCCAGTCGCTGTTACAGCGCCTCAGTTTTGATGTCTGCGGCCGTGAGAGCACCGGCGAGGGTGCGATCGAGCGGGCACGGCAGGAGCGGCCTGATCTTGTTCTCATGGACATCAGTCTCGCCGACGAGATGGACGGTATCACCGCCGCCGGTGAGATCCGCCGTTTCCTCGACATCCCGGTCATATTTCTTACAGCCTACGCGGACAAAACCACCGTTGACCGCGCAAAGGCGTCCGATGCGTACGGCTATCTCCTCAAGCCGTTTCAGGAGCGGGAGATAGAGATCGCCGTCGACATGGCGTTAGTCAAACATCGCACCCAGCGCAAGATACGCTCACAGCAGGCGCTCCTCGACGCTACCCTCGAAAGCATCCCCGACGCCGTTGTCACCCTCGATCGGGAGGGACGTATCATCTACCACAACGACCAGGCGATGTCGCTTCTCGGTGGAGGGAGCGAAGAGCTTCTCGGGAGCCTGTTCGAAGAGCGGTTTCCCTTCCTCGAGCTCCCGGAGGAGGGTGCTCTCCCGGGCAGGCGCACGGTCATCGAGGCTCCCGGAGGCGAGCATCGCTATCTCGAGCTGTTCTGCAGCGAGGTGGAGAGCGAGGAGGGGGCGCGGGCGGTCCTGCTTCTGCGGGACATAACCCTCCGGGTAGAGTACGAGAAGCGGACCGAGGCGGCCCGACGAGCCGCGGAGGAAGCATCCCGGGCAAAAAGCGAGTTTCTCGCCAATATGAGCCATGAGCTCAAAACCCCGATGAACAGCATCCTCGGGATGTCGGAGCTCGCCCTCGACCTTGCCGAAAAAGAGGAGCAGCGGGAGTACCTTTCCATACTGCGCCGGGCGGCGGAGGATCTTTTCGATCTCATCACCAACCTCCTCGACTTCTCCCGGCTCGAGGCGGGCCGGGAGCGTGGCGGACGCTCCTCCTTTCGCCTTGACGAGCTCCTCGAGGAGGCGTGCCAGCGGCAGCTGCCGATCGCCTTGCGTAAAGGTAACCAGCTTTATGTCCGGATCGATCCACGGATACCCCTCGAGGTGACTTCAGAGCGGGAGGCCCTCGCGTCGATCCTCACGAATCTGCTCAGTAACGGCGTGAAGTTTACCGACAACGGTCGAGTCACCCTCGAGGTAAGCCTCATCGAGGAGAGAGAAGGGGAGGCTGTCCTCCAATTTGAAGTCAGCGACACCGGGATCGGCATACCGAAGGAGCGGGAGGCATCCCTGTTCGAGGCGTTTACCCAGGCAGACCCTTCGGCGACCCGGTACTACGGCGGCACCGGTATCGGGCTCGCCCTCGTCCGCAGGCTTGCAGATCATCTCGGCGGCAAGGTCTGTCTCCGAAGCGCGGAGGGAGTCGGCTCCACCTTCACGCTCACCGTCACCCTCACTCGCAACCTCGACGCTCCTGAGCCTCCCCTGCAGGAACCGCTATCCGACCCTCCCGCCCTGGTGGTCTGGGACGATCTTTCCAACCCGGGGGAGGCGATACTACCATGGCTCGCCACCTGGGGTGTTACCGTCGAGAGAGGGGCAACCGTCGACTCCCTCCTCGGCCGGGAGAATCGCAAACGAACGCTCCTGCTTCTCGAGGCGGAGAGCTTTGCATCCGAGCGGCGGCAGCTCACCGATCTGCTCTCGGGGCAGAGCGTTGAGGCGATCCTCCTTCTCGGCGAGTCGGAGGGAGTCGACCTGCCGCCCGGAGTACACCCTCTCGGAGCGCTGCCGCGACTGCGACACCTCAAGCGGATCGTCTCCCGTCCTCGGTCCGAGGAGGGGGACGGGAGCGCGCCGATGAACATTCTGGTGGTCGACGATGAGGGAATCGGCCGTGTCGCCACCGCCGGCGTACTCGAAGCTCTCGGTCATCAGGTGCGCACCGTCGGGGGCGGGCGGGAGGCTCTCGAGGCGCTGGAACAGGAGATGGCGGATGTGGTTTTTCTCGACGTCGAGATGCCGGGGCTCGACGGCTGGCAGACGGCGGCGGCAATCCGGAACGAGCTGAAACGGGGCCGGGAGTGTGCGATAATCGCGGTGACCGGCCACAGCGGTGATGCGGACCGGAGGCGGGCGAAGGAGAGCGGGATGGACGAGTTTGTCACCAAGCCGTTCCTGCCGCGGGAGCTCGACCGGGTCGCCCGGCGCGCCCTTACCCGTCGCCGCTACGCCCTGCGGATGCAGGAGCGCAACGAGGCCGGAGGCTCCGCCCCGGGGCAGGAGGGTGACGACCCGTCGCAGCTCCTCTCCCTCGTCCGGGAGGCAGTGGCGGCGGAGCGATTCGGTGAGGCGGAGAAACTGCTTGTCCGGTTGCGGGAGCGGTTTTCCGACGGGTCGCAGCGCGACGCCATCTTCAGAACACTACTCGCCTGCCGACGGCAGGACAAGGAGAGCGCCCTTTTGAGGCTTGAAGCAATCAGTTCGGGAGGACAGGAAAGATGAAGTCACTCATAGCCGAGGACGATTTTGGAAGCCGGCGGCTTCTCCAGACCTACGTCCAGGACCTCGGTCCAACGGACGTGGTGGTGGATGGAGAGGAGGCGGTCCAGGCGTTCAAACTTGCCTGGGAGGAGAACGATCCGTACGACGTCATCTTTCTGGACATCATGATGCCGAATCTCGATGGTCAGGAGGCGCTCAAACAGATTCGGGAAACCGAGCGGTCCATAGGCATCCGGGAGCGGGATCAGGTCAAGGTCGTCATGACCACCGCCCTGGAGGACCCAAGGAACGTCGTGGAGGCGTATAACAAAGGAGCGGCTACCGCCTATCTGGTAAAGCCGATCGATCGGCGGCGTCTCCTCGAGGAACTCACCAATCTCGGTCTGACCTGAACCGCCTATGTCCGGCGAAAAGGTTCTGGTCGTAGAGGACGAGCGCGTCGTAGCTCTCGATATCAAGACGCAGCTCGAACGGTTCGGTTACATCGTTCCGGCCACCTTTGCCCGGGCCGAGGACGCCCTCGCCTACCTCGCCTCAGAGCCGCCGGACCTCGTGCTGATGGATATCCATCTCGCCGGGAAACTCGACGGCATCACCGCCGCCGGTCGGATACGCAGAGACTACCACCTCCCGGTCATCCTGCTGACCGCCTACTCCGATGAGGCCACCATTGAGCGGGCCCGCGCCTCGAAACCGTACGCCTACCTCATAAAGCCGTTTAACGCCAGGGAGCTGCGCACAAGCATCGTCATCGCCATCGAGCGCCACGCCCTGGAAAAACAGGTTCGGGAGCGCCAGATGATCCTCGATACGGTCGTTGAGAACGTGGGCGAGGGAATCCTGCTCTGCGATCGTGATGAAACGGTCCGTTACGCAAACGGTATCGCCGCCTCCATGCTCGGTGTCGAGCAGCGTGAGCTCGAGAACGAACCCCTGGGGGCGGTTGTCCGGTTCGAGGAGGGAGTGGGGATCGAAGAGGCGATAAGCTCCCGGGGCTACGCGACCCTCTGCAGCCGCCGCGGGGCGGGGGTGCCCGTGGATATTCGTATGGCCGAAGTTCCCGGAGGTGACCGTGTTTACGTCCTCCAGGACGCGAGGGAGTATATCGACCACGAGCGGGAGCTGCTTCAGAAGGAGGAGCAGTTGAGCCACGCCCGGAAGATGGAGGCGATAGGGCGCCTCGCCGGAGGCATCGCCCATGAGTTCAATAATCTGCTCACCGTGATCATGGGCTACGCCCGACTAGTTGCGGATGCCGCGGGAGAGGATGAGGATCCGGAGTGGATACGGCGCAACGCCGAGGGAATTCTCAACGCCGCCGCCGGCTCCACCGGTATGGTGCGCCAACTACTCTCCTTCGGCCGCTATGAGGAGCACAAGCCGCAGCGACTGAGCCTCAACACAACCGTCGGGAACCTCGACAGGGTTCTCACCCGGCTTATGGGAGAGAACATCGCGGTGCATCTGGCTATGGAGGAGGATCTTCCGCCGGTGATGGTCGACCCGGGGAGGATCGAGCAGTCCCTGATGAATCTGGTGATAAACGCCCGGGACGCGATGTCTTCCGGCGGGGTCCTCTCGATTTCTACCCGGAGCGTCTCCCTGGAGAGCCCCCACACCGTGGTTTCCGGAGAGCTCGCGCCGGGCTGGTACGTCACGCTTTCGGTGGCGGATACCGGAAAGGGGATCGAGCGCACCACCCTCTCCCGCATTTTCGAACCCTTCTTTACCACCAAGGATCGGGGCGAGGGAACCGGACTTGGTCTCGCCGCGGTCTACTCAACCGTGGAGCAGGCCGGGGGATTCCTCGATGTCGAGAGCCGGCCCGAGAAAGGCACCGTTTTTACCATCTACCTGCCCGCAACGGATGGGGGCGAGACGACCGACGCCCTGGATGAGGGGCGCACTCACCGCGATACCGCCGCCCTCTCCGGAACCGGCCGGGTTCTCATGGTGATTCCCGACCAGAACATCCGCAAAATGCTTGCCCAGCTTTTCAGCGGCTATGGCTACATCGTCTATGAGTCGAGTAACCCTGGAGAGGCGCTTATCCTGGTAGAGGAGCTCGGGGAGAGCTTCGATGTCACCATCTGCGACTTTGCCATGCCCCTCATAAGCGGGATTCGGTTTCTCAAGCGCGTGGAGCGCGCCGCCCCGGGCAAGCCGAGCGTCCTGCTTCTGGACCCCGCGGACCACCTCGAGGAGCAGGATTTCGGCCAGCTCCGGGAGGCGAGGGCACTGCGCAAACCTTTCAGTCCCGAGAGGATCCTCGAGATCGTGCGGGAAGCTATGGTTGAATAGCCCGGCTCCCCTGTAGTACAACAACTCCACACATGTATCAATCTCACATCAGGAATTTCTGCATCATCGCCCACATAGACCACGGGAAGTCTACCCTGGCGGACCGGCTGATAGAAAAATCAAAGATTATCTCTGAGCGGGAATTCAAGGACCAGCTCCTCGACACGATGGATATCGAGCGGGAGCGGGGCATAACGATAAAGTCTCAGGCGGTAGCGCTCCCCTATGTAGACGCGGAGGGGAACGCCTACGAGCTCAATCTCGTCGACACCCCGGGGCATGCGGACTTCTCCTACGAGGTCTCCCGGGCGATCTCTTCCTGTGAGGGTGCGGTTCTCCTTATCGATGCGACCCAGGGGGTGGAGGCACAGACCCTTTCAAACCTCTATCTCGCCCTGGATCACGACCTCGAGATCATACCGGTAATCAACAAGATCGATCTCCCCGGGGCCGATATTGACGGCGTCACCCATCAGATTGAACATGATCTCGGGCTCCCGGGAGAGGATGTCATCGCGTTGTCCGCAAAGACCGGGGAGGGAGTGGGGGCACTGATGGAGGCTCTCGTACGCCGTATCCCCGCCCCGAGGGGCGATACCGACGCGCCGTTACGGGCACTGATCTTTGACAGTCACTACGACGCCTATCGGGGGGTCGTGGTTCACCTGAGAGTGTTTGACGGGAAGCTCCAGGAGGGGGACACAATCCGCGTCTGGTCGAGCAAGGAGGAGTACGCCATCGAGGATTGCGGCAAGTTCCGGATCAAGCTCGACAAGACCAACGGGCTCGGAACCGGGGAGGTGGGCTACATGATCGGCGGCATCAGGGATATCTCCGAGGTCCGGGTCGGCGATACAGTCACCCACGCCAACCGACCCTGCGCCGGACCCCTGCCCGGTTTTCGGGAGATCAAGCCGGTGGTCTTCTCTTCGATCTACCCAATCGACGCAAACGACTATGACGAACTGGTCAAGGCGATGGAGAAGCTCCGGCTCAACGACGCCTCCCTCATCTACGAGAAAACCACCTCCGTCGCCCTCGGCTTCGGGTTTCGCTGCGGTTTTCTCGGGCTCCTCCACCTCGAGGTAGTCCAGGCGCGCCTCGAGCGGGAGTTTGATCTGTCGATCGTCTTTACCGCTCCCTCGGTGCGCTACGAGGTAACCCTCGTGGACGGCCGGGAGGTCGCGGTGGAGACTCCCCAGGAGTTTCCCGACCCCGGGTCGATCGAAGAGTCCCGGGAGCCGTTTATTCGCGCCTCGATCATCACCCCCGACGACTATCTCGGAAACCTGATGACCCTCTGCGCCGATAAGCGGGGGATCCAGAAGGAGCTGACCTACCTCGACGAAAAACGGGTCGAGCTTGTCTACGACATGCCCCTCGCGGAAGTCCTCTTCGAGTTCTACGACCGTCTCAAATCCGTGAGCCGGGGCTACGCCTCCTTTGACTACGAGATTTCCGATTATCGTCCGGTCAACCTTGTCCGCCTCGACATCCTCCTCAACGGCAAGGCGGTGGACGCCCTCTCCCAGCTGGTAAACCGGGAGAGCGCCGAGTACCGGGCGCGGCAGATCTGCAAGAAGCTGCGGGAGGAGATCCCGCGACAGCAGTTCAAGATCCCGATTCAGGGAGCCATCGGCCGCACCGTTATCGCCCGGGAGACAATCTCCGCCCTCCGCAAGGATGTGACCGCCAAGTGTTACGGTGGCGACGTCAGCCGTAAGCGAAAGCTCCTCGAAAAGCAGAAGGAGGGGAAAAAGCGGATGAAGATGGTCGGAAACGTCGAGCTTCCCCAGAACGCCTTTCTCGCGGTCCTCAAGACCTCCGAAGAGGATTAGCTCCGCCCGACGGTTTTGCTCCGGGCGCGGCGGGGGCGGCATGCTTGGGGCGCGTTACGGCGGCTCCGGGGACTCCCCGCCCCGCTCCTCCGGCCAGATGCAGTGGCGCAGAAAATAGCTCGCCGAGGCGATAACCCGGCGCAGGTATGAGCTCTCCTGCCGCGGCTCGGGGTCGGGAAAGTAGAAGGTGATGTAATCGTGCTCCCGGAGCAGCTTCTCCGCCTCCCGCCAGCCTGACTCCCCCTCCCGTATCAGGGTTGCGAGTTTTCGCATAGTCCACTCCTCCCGCCGGAGAAAGGCGTAGGCTCTGCTGTGCCACGGATGCACCGCACTCCTCGAGCGCCTCCCCTGGTTTGTGGCGTCTCCCCCCGGGGGGCTCGCCGCATCTGAGCGGTACTCGCCGCCGCGGTCGATAGCCGCCGCCTCCCACCTGGTGATGAGCTTTTCCGCCTCGACGATT
>JBKHDM010000019.1:0-39046 GCA_046541355.1 Spirochaetaceae bacterium | reverse complement strand
TCCGGAGCTCAAGCCCCGGATAGGCAGAAGAGCGAGAGCGCACCGGAGGCTCAGGCGGCCGGTGGCGCGGCGCGGGCCGGTGACGACGGCGCGGCTCGGCCCGGCGAGGGCGCGGCGGCTCGGGCCGGAGGCGGTGCGGCGGCTCGGGGACAGAAGAGCTCTCCCGCCGCAGGAAGCTCCTCCCGGGAGAGCTCCCGAGGGAGGCGAGCACCAGTTCTCATCGCCGGGGTGGTTATTCTGCTTCTCGCGGGAGCCGGTGCGCTCATATATTTCGGAGGAGTGCCTGAGGCGCTTTTGGCCGGCGGGTCCGACTCCCCCCGGGAAGAGTCCTCCGGGCAGGATTCCGGTGCGACCGCAGAGGGCGACGAAAGCAGCTCCCCGGATGAGCCGAGCCCCGGGGGTGAGGGAGCCGAGGGTGTCTCACCCGGCGATAACGAGGAGACCGGGGAGGAGGAAACAGAGGGGGCAGACAACGAAACCGTCGCCGTCGGTAACGGAGGATTTGAAGTTACCCTCCTCGATGTCATAATCTTTGTGAACAGGGTGGCAGAGATTAACGGGTATGAGCCCCTCGGTGCTGTCGCGCCGGACGACAGGGACCCGGACTGGATCTTTCCGGGCAATCGCCTCGAGTTGCCCGACGGGTCAGTTCGTGTCGTCCAGCGGGGCGACACCATGTGGGATATTTCCCGGGAGTTTCTGCTCCGGTATGTGGATGAACACCATCAGCGTTTTCTGGAGCTCCAGGAGACCGCAGAGACCGGAGAGCCCCCTGTTGGAGAGCTCGAGAATCTACTGGAGGAGGTATATGTAGAGAGCCTGCGAGAAGCGATTACCGATTTCTTGGAGAGCCTTTAAAAAACCTTGACTGGCGATCACGTGCGGGAAACTTGTAATCCCCGTATAGTGCAGTATGTTGAAGGTGGGGCTACCCTACCAGTACCATCTTTTGTAAGGGAGGAAGCGATTTTATGTCAGACATCGGACACAGCCCAAATGTATTTCATCCGAGTAAGCCCTCGGCGGTCGGATCGAGGAACAGTCTCGCCCAGGAGGGCCGGGACCAGAAAAAGGAATACGATCAGCTCATTGCCGAGGAAGCCGACAAGGTTCTGAAAACGATTCAGACCAAACTGCCCAAGGAGGTTCTCGAGCGCCTCGACGTGATGGGTGGTCTGAAGGAGAAGTTGTACAACTACTTCAACCAGAACTATCAGAACATGTTCAACCGGTACATCACCACCACAGAAGACGAGATGGTGAAGAAGATCCGGAACTTCATCGACAAAGAGGAGAACAAGGCTCTCGCCCGGTACACACCGAAAGAGATCGCCACGATGCTCGATGAGATCGCCGGGGCGGACAAGTTCAACACCGGGGAGATCGAGAAGTCGATCGTCAACATGTACGGGCACCTCCAGGGCCATATCCAGCGCGGTATGAACGACCTGGAGAACGAGACCAACAGCCTCCTTCGGCAGAAAACCGACGTCGGCGCCTTTATCCGGGGTGAAAACGCCTACTCCGTCGTCAAGTGTGCCTTCAAGGACAACATCATCAAGCCGAAGACGGTTACCGACGTCAAACTCTCGGTTAACATCCTCGACTCCGAGCTTATCAGCCCGATTTTCCAGTACCAGGCGACGGTGGAGTACCTGATCAAGGATCAGATCTCCCGAACGATCACCCAGCTGATCGAGGAGGAGATCGAGCAGTATCAGGATCAGCTGATCGACGAGGGAAAAGAGGAGCTCACCGACACCCAGATCATCTTCGAAAAGATGAAGCGGGTCCCCAATTACACCGACGACGACCCCGAAGATGAGACCTCAAAGCGCTACACCTTTCTTGCAAAGGATCTCATGGACAAGATCGAGGGTCTGCGGGCGGAGATCGATCCCCGGGAGTTCGATCCGATCAACATCCGGGAGAATCTCAAGAAAATCATCGACATGGAGAACATCCGGAACCGCGGCTTCAACACCGCCGTCAACTCCCTCACCTCCATTCTCGATACCTCCAAGATGGGCTATCAGTACATCGAGAACCTCAAGAACGCCCGTGAGCTCATCGTCCGGGAGTATGAGGATACCGACCCCCTCTCCCTTCCCGACGAGCGCTACCAGATTCGCCTCAAGTACTACGACGGGGAGCAGCTGCTCAACGAGCAGGACGCTTATGACCAGCAGATGGAGAACTTCCGTCGGAAGATCCAGCAGCTCTGGGATGTGGTAGAGGCGGTTTACGAGAGCGGAAAGTCCAACTTCAAGGTTACCGACTTTGAGGACCTCGTCCGCAAGATGAACAGCAAAATCGCAAAGCGGCGTCAGAACAACAACTACGAGGAGACCGGTGAGCCGATCGCCGAGGAGCTGCGAAAGGTCTGGAACGAGATCCAGGAGGTCAAGCAGGACCGCACCGATGTGGAGCGCCTCAATGCCACCTACCTCCACGAGAAGAGCTTGTTCAAGAAGATGCTCAACCGCTCAGCCGAGAAGATCCAGACGGTCTACGGATTCCAGAATCCGATAGAGCGGGTTGTCCTCGACCGGCGGGTCAGCTTCCTGCGCAAGGAGTTCGAGGAGTTTGACTACAAGATCAACCCGTACCACATCCAGTCCGGGCTCCTCCTCGACGTGGACATCACCTCGATCAAGCGAAAGCGCTTTACCCTCAACGGTATGGCCAACGTGCTAAACGAGTTTCTCCACGGCGTATCAAAGGGATTCCAGGACGCTGCCTTCGCAGCCTTCAAGCGGCGACGTTCCACGGTGCGCGAGGATATCGGGATGAGCTTCTCAAACGACTACGAGGAGACCGTAAGCCACGGCGCTCCCGTCGCTGATAACCCCGGTGGCTACGCATCCGGTGCGGAGGGATCAGACGTGAAGGGCCAGGCCGACGTGACCCCGGAGAACAAGCAGATTTCCGGCGACGACCTGCAGGAACTCTAAGAGTATGATAGGCAATCTGGACATTCTTTCGCGCAGGGCCGGTTACAACACCGCCCTGCGCCACTTCAAGACGACAACAGCCTTTCTCTCCCGCATTCAAGCGGGAGAGAATCTGGCTGATATTCTGAACGAGGCTCTCGAGAGCGGGGCGATCGAGCGGTTTCAACTGAGGCCGATCCTCAGCGCTCTTCTGGTTGACAAGTACAACTACCAGTTCAAGTCTGCGAACATGACCCGAACCATCGAGGATATCGACGGTATCACAACCACCCTCGATCAGTGGAGCGCCGTTCAGCTTGTGATCGCCTATGAGCACCCCCAGGCGGGGCTCTTTATCATTAATCCGAAGGCGAAGGCTTCCTGGGATCCTTCCCTTCCCCTACTCCAGGATGAGCTGGTGGTAGTTTACGCAGGAGTTGTAACAGAGCAGCGGGACGCCACGACCCTTGCCAAAGCAGTCAAAGACACCCTGCGCCTCCTCGAGGGCGAGGAGGTACAGACCGACGAGAGCTACCGCCTCTCCGCCGGGGCGGAGGCGCCGAAACGGCAGGCACCTGCGGCCGGACAGCAGCCGAAGCAGCAGCAACCGGCGGTCCAGGCGGCCGGCGGCAAGCGGCGCATGACACCGCGCTACTCGGTTGTGGTCACAAACGAGCTGTTTCACAACGGAAACGTCGAGGCGTGGAAGCGCATTATCGACAGTTTCAAGTCGAAGCACCCGACACTCGACGTGCTGATCTGGTACGAGAACGAACGCATTAACGATATCAACGCGCTGTTCAAATGGGGAAAGGTGAAGCACGGTGTGCCGATTCTCGTGAGCGTCGTCGGCGATGACATCAAGGATGTGTCCAAGCTCCAGCGTTACCTCTACGAGGGCGCTAGCCCGCGCTTCGAGATGTTTCTCAAGGGCGGACCCGACCAGACTCTCGACCTATTCTGAGGAGATTGGTAAAGCGCATGAACAAGATACTTCCCTTTAGCTCCCACGTAACCGTGACCGATGAGGAGACCCGCGACCTGATGGGCAGCCGTGGCCGTCGCGCCATGGAGCTCTCCGAGCTCGATCTTCCCATCTGTCCCGGCTTTATCGTGCCCAACGAGGCGCTCCAGCATTTTCCTGACGAACCAGAGGCTGGGTGGCAGAGGCTCAAGGACCCGATCGACAAGATTGAGTCCATCATGTCCAAGCATTACAGCGATTCTGCAAGCCCCCTCCTGCTCAAGGTGGTGGAAAGTCCGATCCTCAACGTTCAAAGTCAGCTTCCTTCGGTTCACCACGTGGGGCTGTGCGACTCGACGATCGACGGCTTCAGCGAGGCGGTAGGAGAGACCTTTGCCTGGCAGGAGTACGGCTGGCTGGTCCGCTCGATTCTCCGACTCCAGGCCGCCCAGGGTCTCGAGAAGGAGGAGGAGGCGAAGGTAACGACTTTTCGAGAGCAGCTGAGAAGCGCACGGAAAAAAACCACCATCTCCAAGGCGTTCAAGGATAACGCCGGAGTGATTCCGGAGGAGTTTTTCTCCGACTCACGTTTCCAGATAAGCTACATACTCAGACTCTTCCGTGGTGCCTACGCCCAGAGTCCCACCACCGAGGATTCGGCGGTGATGGTCCAGGCGATGGTTTACGGAAACCTCGATGAGAAGAGCTCCGCCGGCTACTTTTTTACCCACAACATTATTACCGGAGAGAACGAGCTCTACGGCGAACACTTTCCCCAGGCCTTCGACGAAAACGCAAAGAAGGGCAAGCCGATCGACAAACTCGAGGAGCCCTACCTCTCCCAGCTCAAAGAAACAAGCAAGAAACTCGAGCACCACTTCCGGGAGATCCGTCGGGTCAGATTCACGATTGAACGGGGGGACCTCTGGATCGTCGATCAGGCGACCGTCCCGAATAAATCGACCCAGGCGGAGATCAAGACCTACCTCGATCTCTACCGGGAAAAGGTAATCGACGACGCCTACGTTATTAACGCGATCAAGCCGGGCCGGCTCGCCGAGATTCTCCACCCCACCCTCGATGTCACCTCCGTCAAGAGCGCCACCGCCATTAAGGGCGGCATCGCCGGTGCCGTGGGAGCCGCGATCGGGCGGGTGTTCTTTTCTACCGACAGGCTCATACAGGCTCATCGGGAGGCGCAGCAGAAAGGAGAGGACACCGACGTCATCCTCGCTATGCCCGCCACCTTTGCCGACGATGTGAAGGGTATAGAGGTTGCCCAGGGAGTAATCGCCTCCGAGGGAGGTTACGCCTCCCACGCCCCGGTCGTCGCCCGGAGTCTCGGTAAAGTCGCCCTGGTCTACCAGGAGATCAAGTTCAACAAGACCTCGATGGTTATCGACGGCAAGACCGTCAAGGAGGGCGATTACATCACCCTCAACGTCCCCTATTATGAGGACCCGACGATATACCTCGCCAAGGGAAACCTCACAAAACCGACACCCGAGGGCAGCGGGCTTCTCGAGCTCCTCGAGCTCATCCAGAACCACATAGACGAGTTCGACGTCCACGCCAACGCCGACCAACCGAGGGACGCGAAACTCTCCCGTACCTTCGGCGCCCACGGTATAGGCCTCTGTCGTACCGAACACATGTTCTTTGCTGAAGAGAGGATCAACCGATTCCGGTACATGATCCTCGCCGACACCGACGAAGAGCGCAACGCGGCGCTCGAGGGGCTCAGGAAAGATCAGACCAAGGACTTCTACGAGCTGTTGAAGATCATGGGCGGCTATCCGGTAACGATCAGGCTGCTCGACGCGCCCCTCCACGAGTTCCTGCCCACGACCCGGGAGGGCATGGCGGAATTTGTGAAAGTCGCCGTTAAAGAAAACAAATCCCTCACCGCCGCCAAGATCCGCGCCCGGAGCCAGATGCTGCGGGAGTTCAACCCGATGCTCGGCCACCGCGGGGTGAGGATCGCAATCTCCTATCCGGAGATCTACCGGATGCAGGTGAGAGCGATTTTCGAGGCCGCCTACACCCTCAAGAAGGAGGGTATCGACGTAAAACCGGAGATTATGGTTCCCCTGGTCATGACGGCGAGCGAAATCAAGGTTGTACGAAACGGCAAGCGGATCGAGGGTAAGCAGATTCTCGGGATCAGGGATATCGAAGAAGAGGTTCGCGGCAGCTTCAACACCGAACCCCTGGAGTACAAAGTCGGAACGATGGTCGAGCTGCCCGCCGCGGCCCTTCAGGCGGACGAGATCGCCCGGTACGCGGACTTTTTCTCCTTTGGAACCAACGACCTCACCCAGACGACAACCGGAATATCCCGGGACGACTTCAACACCTTCTTCTCGGACTACAACCTCTTCGACCTGTTGCCGAGCAACCCCTTCAAGGTGCTCGAACCGCAGGTGCGGGAGATGATCGAGATCGCCTCAACCAGGGGCAGGATGACCAGACCTGACCTCACCCTCGGAATCTGCGGCGAGCACGGTGCAGAGCCGCAGAACATCGCCTTCTTCCGGGCGGTTGGCCTCGACTACGTCTCGGTATCGCCCTACGGCATACCGATCGCAAAGCTCGCGATCGCTCAGATGAATTTGGAGCACAAGCAGAAGCTGCAAGGATAATCGCCCACCGCTTTGCAGCCCCGCCTCACCTGCCCGGCCGCACCGCGGCTGGTTGGGGCGAGGGCACAGCAAGGAGCGCACAGGCGCAGCAGCGACGGCAGAGGCGCCACCCCGGGAGGTGGCGCCTTTTTTGTCCCCTCCCAGGGGTGGGGTTACGTTTCGGGGTAGAGCACTTTCCGGCAGAAGGTTACAAAACTCTGGAGCAGATAGAGCTTAATGAGCGTTTCCGGCACCCAGCGGCTCCTCGGATGATTAGCGAGAATCGCCATGAGCGCACCCTCGCAACTCGAGACCGCCTCGGGCGAACGATTGCCCCCGGGCAGCTGGTTCCCGAAAAGGTGACCCTTTATCGCGCCGTCGAGGTGGTCCGAGGCGCGGCGAAAGTAGCGGTATGCCTTCTGTTCCTCTCCGTAGATGCCTTGGTGGTCCTCAGCCCTGACAAGCATGTTCTCGTAAAAGCCCGCTGAAAAGGTGCGGACGACCGACGCGAGCTCATGCTGATAATCGCTGCCCGGCCAGTCGTCGAGCTCTTCGAGGCCGGAAATCACATCCTTAAGCCGTTTGAGAGCGGTTCTGTAGCGGTAGCGAGGAGTCCCTTCGCGCCGCCGATGGACATTTTCGAGGCCGAAATTGTAGTAGAGGAAAATAGCATCGAGAAGCTGGTCGTAGAGTGTCGCCATCCGCGCCTGGAGGGTGACGGTGTAGCCTGAGTAGGCGTCGCTGCTTCGGGCGCTTTCGTAGGCGGCTTCAGCGGCGGCCTGGGCGGTAACGGCATCCCAGACCTGGGAGGTGTCCCCCACCTCCTTGAGGTGGGATGATACGAGCTCGTATGCCCGATTCAGCTGAACGGTCATCCGATGGGACCACTCCCGACGGTGGATGTTCCGATCCGGATGGTACTCCTTCAGCAGCCGCCGGAAGGAGACACTCAGCTCGTGGAGGGTCGCGGTCTCGTCGAGCTGCAATAGCTGAAAAGCGGCGTCCACGGTCATCTACCGCTAATACTACCCTAAAAGTTATCTTAACACAATCTCAATAGAGTTTACTGCTTTCCTTTGCTCCAGACCTCGGGTCCGTGTTATTTTTAGGCATACTCAAGGAGGTACAGATGGCCGTAGCCAAAGAGCTGTTCACCGCTTACCAGAACGGTGAGCTCCCCCAGGAGGGCGGGTACATTGTGAGCGTCTTCTACAATGACAGCACCACCTACACCCGGTATGAGGTAGTTTCGTTCAGTAACGTCAAGGATATCTACAGCTCTGAGGAGGGTCTCACGTTCCAGGCGGAAGGTCGGAAACTATTTGCCCTCGTTGAGCCTGCCAACTACCCGAACAAGCACACCGAGCCCGCCTACCGCTCGGACCACGAGAAGATCCCCTACCGGCAGAAGGAGCTTATCTCCTTTACAACCCGGAGGCAGGACACCGTCTACATCGGGAAGGAGCCGGTTGTAACCTACACCTCCTTTACCATCCTCAAACCCGTAGGCCAGGACATCGCCTACGTCTTTTATCCGAGCCAGGATACCCGGGGAGCGATAATGGAGTTCTTCCGTAACTCTCTGTGGAAGCAGGCACGGGTTCCCCAGGCCGACGCCAAAAAGGTGACCGAGATCGTTGAAGAGGTATTCAAGAAGATCGAGGTGGCCGAGGAGTTCGATTAGACGTTGCTCTTCGGTTGGGCGCCACCCAAGGCGCGGCTGTTGCGCGCGGGCGCGGTTGCTGCACACCCGGCGCGGTTGCTGCACACCCGGCGCGGTTGCTGCCCACCCGGCGCGGCTGTTGCCCACCCGGCGCGGCTGTTGCCCACCCGGCGCGGTTGCTGCCCACCCGGCGCGGTTGCTGCACACCCGGCGCGGTTGCTGCCCACCCGGCGCGGCTGTTGCGCGCGGGCGCGGGTTAGCCTGCAACCCGCTTTTTCTCACATCTCCCGGTAGCGACCCTCCACAACGGCGTAGAGCCGCCGTCCGAGCTCCGTCGCCAATCGTGGGCGAGACGTCTCGAAGAACTCATCGAGGCCCGAAAAGCTTGGAAACGCCTGCTCTCCCCGCCCCGGGATGACACGGTTCTCCCGACGGTAGAGGGTCGCCTGGAGAACCATGTCGAGGAGATTCATGTCCCGTACAAACCGGGCCGCCTCACTCTCCCCCTCGTCATACTCCCTCCACAGCGATTCGAGCTCCGGCCAGTCGAGTTCCGCCCCGAGCTGCCGCGCCGCCCCTTCCTCCAGCCGCCGTTTCTCATCCTCATCAACCCCGGGAACCAGGGGATCCGCCCGCCTCGGTATGTCGCCCACCCGCACCTCAATCAGATCGTGTGCCACCGCCAGGGAGAGCGCCCGCTCCCTGTCCACCTCAGCCTCCCCGGCGTAGCGCAGAGCGAGGAGCGCGGTCCCCCAGCTGTGATCGGCCACCGACTCCGGTGCCTCCACACCTCGCAGCACCCAGCCGGTTCGCTGGAGATCCTTGAGGGTAAAAAGCTCGAGGAAGGCGTCAACCTTCACCGTATGCTCTCCCACGCCCGGGAGAGCCTGCCCAGCACTCCGCCACCCTTAGCCTCACCCTCGACGGAGGCGAGCCGATCCCGTCGTGCCCGGTAAAACCGTCTCTCCCCGGAATCCTCCGGGTCCGGGCAGCCGTTGTGGAGCTCCGGCTCCTCCACGCAGCCGAGGATGTGGAGCTTACGCATCTCCCGTCGCAGCCAGAGGAGGGTGAGGATCGTCGCTGCCACATCCGCCGCCGGAAAGGCCGCCCAGACCCCCACAACCCCGAAGATCCGCGGAAGGATCAGTACCAGGGGTATGAGCAGGAGAATCTGCCGGGAAGTGCTGAGAATAAAGGAGGGCACCGCCTTGCCGACGGCCTGGAAGAAAACAGCTCCAATAATCTGCATACCGATCAGGGGAACCGCGATCAGGACGATTCGCATCGCGAAACTGCCGATCTCGATCAGCTCGGGGTCCGAGGTAAAGGCCGAAAAGATCGCCCTGGGAAAGAGCATCACCATGGCGAAGTAGAAAAAGGAGATTGAGACGGCAACAATGTTGGCGAGTTTTACCACCCGCCGCACCCGGGACATGCGGCGGGCCCCGTAGTTGTAACCCGCGATCGGTTGGAAGCCGTGGGAGATACCGATGAGCGGCATGAGCGCAAAGATGAGCAGCTTGTTGATCACACCGAAGGCGGAGATCGCAAGGTCGTCCCCGAAGGAACGCAGGGCGTTGTTTACGATGATAATAAAAAGGGATTGACCGAACTGTCGGACAAAAGGGGCAAGCCCGAGAGCCGCAACCTCCCGGGTGAGCTGCCGGTCGAGGCGCAGGTATGTTGCCTTTACCGGCAAAGCGCTGCGTCCGGTTAGGTAGAACCCGATTGCCACAAGAAAGGAGATAAACTGGGCAATCACCGTTGCGAGGGCGGCACCCGTTACCCCGAGATCAAGGACGAAAATAAAGATCGGATCAAGAATAATGTTGAGCACCGCCCCGACGAGCATGATGAGCATCGAGGTCTTAGCCCTGCCCTCTGCGCGTACGATATGGTTCGCGGCAATGGAGGTTGCGAGGAACGGCGCCCCCGGGAGGATGGTGAGCAGATACTCCCTGGCGAAGGGAAGAAGCTCATCCGTTGCTCCAACGAGCCTCAGAACCTCTTCGAGAAAGAGGCCGACTCCCAGGGCGAGGGTACCGGAGAGGATAAATATCATTACCAGGGCGTTGCCGACAATCCTCGCCGCCCGCTCCCGGTCGCCCTGCCCGAGCATCCGGGAGATCACCGAGGCAGAACCAATGCCGACGAGGAGAGCGACGGCGAGAATGAGGATCTGAATCGGAAAGGCGACTCCCACACCGCCGATGGCGAGAGGTCCGACACCGCGACCGATAAAAATCGTGTCTACAAGGTTGTAAAGGGCGTTGACCGCCATGGCCACCGTAGCGGGCAGGGCCATGGAAAAGAGCAGCCGGCCGACAGGCTCGGTTCCGAGACGGTCGGACCCGTGTTCTTTGTTACTCATGAGGCTCCTTGTCAGACCGTTAACCTACTCAACCGGCAGCCTCGAGACAAGGTTCTCTCAAGAGAGTAAAGCGATTGACCTCCTCCTCACGGTTATGTAAACCCGGTGGCACGTCAATCGTTAGCCTCATCGTTATCCGTAAGCGACCTATCTTGATCGGCCCCGCCGGATCGGATAGCCTCAACTGCAGGAGGTGTCTCCTTTGCTCTATCTTTCCGAGGGTGGTCCGCAACGATCCATTGATGACGATGAGCTGCGGCAGCTGCTCTACCCGCTCTTTGACGCCTTCGCCGACGCCCGAAGCGTCCTCGCGATACCTCCCGACTTTACCCGCTACCACTCCCGGGCGGGCCGGATAACCGAGATGCTCTACCAGCAGTTCGGCAGCAGGCTGACCGATGTGCTTCCTGCGGTAGGGAGTCACGAGGCGATGAGCCCCGAACAGATCCGAAAGATGTTCGGTTCCCTTCCCCCGGATCGTATCCGGAATCACCGCTGGCGGGAGGATACGGTAACCCTCGGGAGGATCCCGGCTCGCTTCATCGAGGAGGTGAGCGAGGGAGCCCTCTCCTTTGACTTTCCGGTGCAACTCAACCGGATGATCAGCGAGGCCGGCCATGATGTGATCTTTTCGGTGGGTCAGGTGGTGCCCCACGAGGTTATCGGCCTGGCAAATTACACGAAGAACATCTTTATCGGTACCGGAGGCAAGGAGGCTATCGACAAGAGTCACTATCTCGGCGCGGTGTACGGCATGGAACGGATAATGGGAGAAGCGGACACTCCGGTACGGCAGGTCATAAACCGTGCAGCCCGGCAGTACGCCCGGGAGTTTCCGATCGTCTACATCCTCACGGTGCTCGAAAATGGAGCGGACGGCTCTATGATCCTCCGGGGTGTCTATGCCGGGGACGACGACGAGTGCTTCCTCGCCGCCGCGGAGCTCTCGAAACAGGTCAACGTCTATACGGTTCCCGCTCCCGTGGACCATGTGGTCGCCTACCTCGACGAGGAGGAGTTTCATTCAACCTGGCTCGGAAACAAGGCTGTCTACCGCAGCAGGATGATGATAGCCGACGGCGGGCGACTGACGGTCATCGCCCCGGGGGTGGCCGGCTTTGGTGAGGACAGGGAGATAGACGCCCTGATCCGGGAGTACGGCTACCATGGTACTCCCCACACCCTCGCCCTCGTTGACCGGGAAAGGCGGCTTCGGGAGAACCTGAGCGCCGCAGCCCATCTGATCCACGGATCCTCGGAGGGGCGATTTACTATCGAGTACGCGCCGGGCGCGTTGAGTCGGGAGGAGATAGAAGGGGTCGGCTACGAGTACCTGGAACTCGAGGCGGTCAGGGAACGCTACTCCCCCCACCGCAGGAGCACCGGGTTCCATAGAGACAGCGAGGGCGAAACGTTCTACTTTATCGCGAATCCCGCCCTCGGCCTCTGGAGGAGCGAGGGACGGTAGAGAGGATCTCATCGAGGGTGGCGGGCCGACCGAAATAGTAGCCCTGGTAGAGGTCCGGAGCGATACTCGACAGCGCCTCGAGCTGATCGGCGCGTTCCACCCCCTCGGCAACCATCTCGAGGCCGAAGGCGGTGCAGGTCTCCCGGACGACCCGCAGCAGCGCCTCACTCCTCTCGTCCCCGGGCACGCCTTCCACAAAGGAGCGGTCCACCTTGAGCCGGTCGAGGGGGAGGCTGCGAAGGGAGCTCAGGGAGGAGTAGCCGGTGCCGAAATCGTCCATGGCGATGCGAAAGCCGAGATTGCTGAGATACTCCACACCTTCAATCGCCCGATTCATCCTCCCGACGAAGGCGGACTCCGTCAGTTCGAGGACAAGACGGGGAAGTGGGTAGCCGGTCTCTCCGAGGGCACCGGCAAGACGCTGAGGGAACTCCGGCTCACCGAACTGGTAGGCCGAGAGGTTGAGGCTCACCTCCATCACTTCACCCTCTCCGGCGAGCCTCCTCAGATCGGCGCAGAGCACTTCGATCCCCTTGGAACCGAGCTCCTTCATAAGTCCCGCCTCTTCCGCGGCCGGGATAAACCGCCCCGGAGATACCCGTTCGCCTCCAGGATGGTCCCATCGCATAAGCGCCTCCACCCCGAGGCGCACGAGGTCGCGACCTACAAGAGGCTGGTAGACCATGTAAAAGTCAGGCTGGCTCACGCTCTGCCGAAGGTCCGAGACCAGTCGCATCTTGCGCTCCGAGTCGAGGCGCATCGACTCGTCGTAGGTCATGATCGAGTTGCGCTGCTGTTTCGCCCTTCGGATCGCTGAAAATCCGTGCTTGCTGATCGTCTGAATATCGGAACCGTCCTCGGGGATCATCAGGATACCGGCGCTTGCGCCGCAGCTGTGCCGCTGCCCGTCAACGTAGAAACCCCGCAGGAGGGCTCCCTGAATTTGCCTTGCGAGGGCACTGGGACCCTCGCTCGACTGGGCCCCCCGGATGAGGAGGGCGAACTCGTCGGTACCGGTCCGGTAGGCGGCTACCGCCGAGGACTCGACCCGGCGAACGATCCTGGCGATCTGGGATAAGAGGCGATCCACCGTGGAGGTGCCGAGAGACTCGTTGAGTCCCTGGAAATCGTCGATGTCCATCAGGACCAGCCCTGCCCTCACCTCCTCGAGCCCGAGGAGATCCTCGAGATCCCGGTTCAGAGCCTCCCGGTTGGGCAGACCGGTGAGAATGTCGGAGTAGAGGTACTGCTCTAAAGCCTTCTGCTTCTCCTGGAGGTCCCGCCGGGTACGGTCGACGATCTTTGCCTGGGAGAGAAAGCGTCTGGCGGTATCGACCATCCCTGCAAGGCAGAAGAAGGAGAGGGCGAGGAGGCTGCGGTCTAACCGCGCCTCGGAGACAACGTTTCCGGCGCGAAGTACCAGGTCACCGGTGAGCTCCACAACGCCGATTACTGACGCGAGAAGAATCGAGGTGGTGAGCCAGCCGCTCTCCCGGAACCGGTAGCGGGAGCTCGAGCCGACCCAGAGGATAAGTAGGAGCGTGTAGAGAAGAACGAGCACGATGTACGCTTCCCGCAGGACAAAAAGCGGTCCAACTCTCCCGTGACCCCAGTAGCCGCGCAGAGTCTCCGCCCGGGGCGACTCGAGGGTCACCGAGACGAACAGATCCGGACGGAGAAAGGCGACCAGTGTAATGAGCAGCGTCACTCCCAGGGAGACGACGTTGAACAGCTTGTGAAGCTTCCGTGCACGCTTCGGAAGGGCAGTCACATGAAGGACGAAGCAGGGGATCAGCGGGATCAGCCAGGTGGCGAAAAGCTGTTCGAGACGATAGAACTGCAGGGCGAGGTCGCGATGCCCGCCGATGGCTCCGACGGCTATCGTGGCTGAGTCGAAGGCGGCATGAAGAAACCCGACGAGAAAGAGTGCCGTCCCGACCCGGAAAATCGGCAGACGCAACTCCCGTGCGGCAAGGGCAAAAATAACTCCCCCGGTAAAGAGTATGCCTGAAGCGGCCACTGGGAGATACATCTCGACAGCTGAGAGAGTCATCAGGAATCATGAGCATACCCGTAAGGAGCATCAGTGTCAAAGTGCGATAGAGACGTCGGAGCTCCGGACGTGTTAATCTTCTGTTATGAGTATCCGGGTCGAGCAGTGTTACTGGCGGGGCACGAAGCTGGTTGTCGAGACAACCAGTGGTCGTATCGCGCTGCCGAGTGGTGATGGTATCAAGGCGCTCAAGCGAAACGTCCTGCAAAGCGCAGCCCTCGAGGGTGAGGAACGCTCCTACAAGCTTTTCTCCAACCCGGAAAATCCAAGGCGGTTCAGATTGCTGCAGCAGGCACTCTCCCTCGAGCGGGACTGAGGCTCATCAATCAGGCTTGCAAGTCGCGACTCAGGAGCGCTACACTCCCGACCGTGCGGGATGTTGAGATAATCGAGGAGGTTGAGCAGGCGATCGACGCCGGAGACTTTACCTTTATCCTTTTTAGCCGTGACGGCAACGCGGACAGAGATCGGCTCCTGCTGGGTGTTTCGAGACTACTACGGCGAAACGAGGCGGTCCGGGCGTTTCATGTCGATCTCGACCAGATGCCGACGGCCGCCGGTCGGTATACGGTCTACTCAACTCCCGCCTACGTCATATACCGCCGAGGCACGATGGTAGGAAAGGTGGAAGGGGGATTCTCCCCGACCCACGTAGCCCGGACAATAGCCGGTCTTCTTGGCTGACTGACAGCGCCGGGCGTTCGACACAGAAGTCCAGAGAACCAGGGATCTCAGAACAGAGACGAAGATGTCCACGAGTACAACCGAACCGACAACACTGCGCACAGACGGACAGCTACTGCTCACCGCGGCGATCTGGGGTTTTGCCTTTGTCGCCCAGAGAGCGGGAATGGAGTTTATCGGTCCCTTTACCTACAACGGGGTCCGTTTTCTCCTCGGCACCATCTCGCTTCTGCCGCTACTCCTGTTCATAAAACGGCCCCGGGGCGGGAGAGCCGAGGGGCTCTATCTCCACGGTGTTGTCGCCGGATTGCTCCTGTTCGGGGGAAGCTCCCTGCAGCAGGTCGCCCTCCAGTTCACCACCGCCGGAAAGGCAGGGTTCATTACCGGCCTGTATGTCGTTCTCGTCCCGATCTTTGGCCACCTTCTCGGTCGACGGAGTGACCGGGGCCGCTGGACCGGCGCGATCCTCGCCCTGGGGGGGCTCTACTTTCTGAGCATTACCGAAAGCTTCACCCTCGCTCCCGGGGATGGGCTGGTAATGCTTTGCGCCGTTTTCTTCGCCGGCCACCTCCTCTACCTCTCCTACGTCGCAGCAAAGCTGCCGGCCCTCGAGCTCTCTGTTGTCCAGTACGCGGTATGCGCCGCAGCGAGTGGGGCGGTTGCCCTCCTCACCGAAACCGCGACAAGTGAGGATATACTCTCGGCGTGGCTGCCGATCGCCTACGGCGGCATCTGCTCCGTCGCTATAGCCTACTCCCTCCAAGTCTACGCCCAGAAGCGGGCGCACGCCGCCCACGCGGCGATTATACTCAGCCTCGAAGGCGTGTTCGCCGCCCTCGGCGGCTTCCTCCTGCTCGGCGAGCTCCTGACCGCGCGCAATATCCTCGGGTGCACCCTCATGCTCCTCGCCATGCTTGCCGCCCAGTGGCCACAGATACGCGCCCTCGCAAGAGTACCCTCATGACGCCCTCCCTCGAACCCGAGAGCTCCCCGGGGCCCCTGACAATCCTCAGTCTCCTTGCGGCGGTGCTCTTCTGGGGGAGCTCCTTTGTCGCTACAAAGATCGTCCTCGAAGAGTTCAGCGTGCCGGGCTACATGTTCTTCCGATTTCTGGCAGCCTCTGTTCTTTTCGCCCTCCTCCTCCTTTTCCGGGGCATGCCGCGAATCTCCCGGCAGGACCA
The DNA here is from genome assembly GCA_046541355.1 of Spirochaetaceae bacterium. Classification (GTDB taxonomy): domain Bacteria; phylum Spirochaetota; class Spirochaetia; order DSM-27196; family Alkalispirochaetaceae; genus CAYZHV01. The sequence continues at coordinate 23,108 of JBKHDM010000019.1, read as the reverse complement.
TCTGAAGCTGCTCCTGGTGGCGTTTTTCGAACCCGGTCTCTACTTCCTCTTTGAGACCGAGGGTCTCAACCGCACCGGCGCCGCCGATGCGGCGCTCATTATCGCTTCCGCGCCGGTAGTAGTCGCACTTTTCAGCCGCATCATCCTCAAGGAGCGACAGAGCCGGCGCACCCTCCTCGGTGCTGCGTTTTCCATAGTCGGCGTAACAGTTATCGTCTACGGCTCACGCTTCGCCGAGGGAAGCGAACGATCGCTTATCGGAAATCTCCTTGTGGTCGGTGCGGTGGTAGCCGCCTCCCTCTACATGATCACCGCGCGATCCATCTCCTCGAGGGTCTCCACCGTCCATATCACCGCGTTGCAGATCTTCTACGGCGCTCTGTTCTTCGCTCCCCTCTATCTGTTCTCAACGCCCCTCGACTGGACAGCGATCACCCCCCGCTCCGTCGCCGCACTCCTCTTTCTCATCGTCGGAGCAACCTTCATCGCCTTTTTAGCGTACAACCGGGCACTCCGGGATATGTCGGCGGCGAAAGCGTCGGTCTGGCTCAACGGCATACCGGTGGTGACGGCGATCACGGCGTGGTTACTCCTCGGGGAGAGTCTCGGGGTCCGCCACCTCCTCGGCGGCGGGCTTGTGGTGTTCGGGGTACTCTATGCCGGCAGGTCCGAAAAGCCCTCCCGAGGCAGGGCAACACTCTCCCCCGGAAGATAAAGCGGCGGGGTGAGCAGCCTCCCTTCAGTTCATTGAGGGTTTGTAGCCGGTCTCCGCGACAATCTGGTAGAAGGCGCCTTTTTTGCCCAGGGCGTCTTTCCACCCCTCCTGGGGGTCAGGTCTGAAGACGATATCCGGTGTGGCCAGGTGGTGTAACCACGCGTCGGACTCCAGCTCTCCCTCCAGCTGCCGGGGGCCCCAGCCGGAGTAGCCGGCGTAGACGTGGATAATCGGCCGCTCCTCGAGCTCCTCGAGAGGCCACTCATCGGTGAGGTAGGCGAGAATCGAGTGAGAGAGTGGTTCAAAGACGATACCCGGAGCCGGAGAGGTCGCGTGCTCACTGGAGATGCCCGCGGGAAGGCCCGAGTGCAGAGTGAACAGGTACTGCTGCTCAACCGGGCCGCCGACGTAAATCGGTAACTCAGCTATCTCGCTCTCCTCAGCCTCCTCGAGAACTTCCCCGAGGGTCACGTTGGAAAGGCGGTTGACCACAAGTCCGAAGGCACCATCCTCGTTGTGTTCGACCATGAGAACAACGGTCCGGTAAAAATTCGGATCCATCAGGTCGGCTTCGGAAATGAGAAAATGGCCTGCCAGTGATTTCGGTCGCTTCTGCTCTTCCTCGCCCATAGCTCCAGTATAGTGGCAGCGGACCCCGGGTGTCACTATCGCCGCCGGGTGTCGCTATCGGCGGCGGGTGTCGCTATCGGCGGCGGGTGTCGCTATCGCCGCCAACCCATCCACCGGGTGAGCAACCCTTTAACCGTCGGAGTGAGTCTCGCCTTGAGGGGGCCGGCGGCGGCACGCTTGATCGCCTCAGCCTGGGTCGGATACGGATGGACCACCCCGTTCAAATCGCCGAGGCTGAGCCCCTTTTGCATCGCCAGAACCAGTTCCCCGATCATCTCCCCGGCGTGTTCGGCAACAATAGTTGCCCCGAGGAGCTTGCCCTTCCGGGAGGCGTGGAGCTTTACAAGCCCCCCTTCACCCTCGAGGCGGGCGCGATCGACGGCGCCGAGGTCATGGGTGTAGGTGATCACCTCTCCGCTCCTTTTCGCCGCCTCCCTCTCGGAAATGCCCACATGTGCCACTTCCGGCGCGGTGTAGGTACACCACGGGATAACCAGAGAGTCCGCCTTCTTTGTCCTGAAGAAAAGGGCGTTCTGGACGGCTATGCCCGCGGTTGCCTCGGCGGCGTGGGTAAACTTGTACTGATAGGCGACATCGCCGACGGCGTAGATCCTCCGGTTACTGCTCTGGAGGTAACTGTTGACCGCGACGCCTGCCCGTTTATCGTAGGTAACCCCCGCAGCCTCGAGACCGATCCCCGTGACATTCGGAGCGCGGCCGACGGCAAGCAGAAGGTTATCGACCACAAGCTCCTCTCCGGTGGAGAGGGTGAGCACCTTTTTACCACCCGAGACCGAGACTCTCTCAAGGCCGGTTCCGGTTCGAAGGTTAACACCCTCCCGACGCAACCGCGCCTCGAGAATCGAGGCGACGTCGAGGTCCTCCCGCGGAAGGATCCGCTCCGCCGTCTCGATGAGTTCCACCTGAGCGCCGAAACGGCTGAAACTCTGGGCGATCTCACAGCCGATCGGGCCGGAGCCGACGACAGCAAACCGTCGGGGAAGCTCGGTGAGGGTAAAGAGATTCTCGTTTGTAAGGTAGCCGGCCTCCTCGAGACCCGGAATCGGCGGAACCGCCGCCCGCGCTCCGGTCGCGATGATAGCCCGGGCGAAGCTCAGCTGCCTGCGGTCGACTTCCACCGTCTGCGGCGAGCTAAAGCGTCCCTCACCGATATAGACATCGACTCCGAACTCATCCCGATAGCGAGCCGCCGAGTCGTGGTGGCTGATCTCTGCGCGGATTCGGCGCATCCGCTCCATTACCACGCCAAAGTCGACCTGAGCCTCCCGGGAGAGCCGCACACCGAAGAGAGCAGCCTCTCTCACCGCCTGGTACGCCCGGGCGGCGCTGATAACGCCTTTGGAGGGCACGCAGCCGACGTTGAGGCAGTCGCCACCCATAAGGTGGCGTTCTACCAGAGCTACCTTTGCACCGAGGGAGGCGGCGAGGGCCGCTGAGATCAGACCGCCGGTACCCGCCCCGAGAACAACCAGGTTGTAGCGGCCCGGGGGAGTCGGATTTTCCCAGTTGTGAGGGTGAACATTTCCAACCAGAACTCCGTTGTGCTCGTCCATCGGCTCGATCTGTACGCTACTCATGACCTCTCCTCCGAGCCAAAAGGTACCGCTATAACGGTGTATCTACAATGTTTGGGAAGGAAAACTTTGGTGTCCTCCACCCTGGGGATGAAGAGCTTGCTAACTCCCTGTATTTCCGCTGCTTCCCCGAGATAAAGCCCCCAAATCGGGAGATTGCTTTTTTCGCTATCTAAGTATTTGACACTCAAAGAGATACGCGATTTTCATCCCCAGAGTGGAGGACAGTAAGTACAGCTAGCCCTGCAGGCGTTTGAGCCGCCGGCGACTGTTGCGCCAGAAGGGGCGTCCGAGAAGGCGAAGCGCCTTTCGCTGCGCCCGTTTCCACCGCTGGACTCCCGCCTGCAGCACCTCTTCGGCGTCAGCGGTGATCGCGTAGACGCGAACGCGACGGTCCTTGCTGTCGATATGGCGGGAGACGAGGCCTCGTCGTTCGAGAAGATCCATGTTTCTCGAGATGGTGCTCGGGTCCGAGCCGACCTGCTCGGCGATACGGTGGGAACTCATCTTACCGAAGCGGGCGAGCGTGACGAGGATGGCGAACTGGCTGTTGGTAAGATTTACCTCCCGCAGCTCCTCCTCGTACATCCGGTTAACTGCTTTGTACGCCTTGGCGAGGTTATAAGCGACACAGTTCTCCTGAATCGTTGTGTATAGTTCAGGTTCTTCTCTCAATACTCCTGCTCCCTCTCCCTGCGAAGCTGAGGGAAAGCTAGTCCACAGAGGTGTCAATGTCAACAATCGAAGGCGATCTCGCCTCTCGAGGGCACAGCGATACCTGAAAGCCCGGACGACCTGAGCGCCGAGAGGCGCGCTTCTCCCGGGTACTCCGGGTCCGCCTCACCCCGGCAGGAGGCTTGAGGCGATGAGCTGCTCCCGCTGATCCCGGAGTGTCTCCTCCAGGGGACGGTAGTGGATGCCGAGGGCCTCGAGGCTCTTGCGGTTGTCGTAGCGCGGCATGATGCCCGCATTGCGCCGGATGTAGCGCCAGGAAATGCCGATTTTCGGGGCGAGGAGGTAGAGCAGCAGCTTCGGCACCTCCCGTTGCGGGAGCGGGTGGGCTCCCGGAGAGAGGCGGTCGAGGGTGTGGGCGATTTCGAGAAAGGAGGCGTGGGTACCGACGAGGATGTGGCGCCCTTCAATCCCTTCGGAAACCGCCGCGGTAAAATGCGCCCGCCCGGCGTCCCTGACGTCGACGATTCCATAGGCGAGGGGCGGAGCTCCCGAGGCGAACTCACCGGTAAGGAGTCGCAGGAGCAATCGAGTGCTCGTTGCGTCGCTGCGGTCGGATAGGGATGGGCCGAGAATAAATCCCGGGTTGAGGACGACCAGGGGCCATGGAGCGCCCTTCGCGATAGCCCAGGCGGCCCGCTCCGCCTCCACCTTCGAGAAATTGTAGGGCTGATAATCGAGGCTGCTTTTCTCGTTCCAGTACGACTCGTCAAAGTATCCGTGCCGGGTATCCGCTACATCCCGGGCGTCGGAGTGAATCGCCACCACGCTGGAAGTGAGCACGACCCGTTGGACGCTCGAGGAGCGTCGCGCCGCGGTGAGGACGTTACGGGTGCCCTCAACGGCGGGCCGCAGCAGCGTAGACTCCGGGTCCTTGCCGGACTCGAGGGAGAAGGGACTTGCGGTATGCACGACAACCGAGGCACCCTCAGCAGGCTCCTCAAAGGAACCCTCTTCGAGGAGATCCGCTTCGACAAGCTCCAATGTCCCGGCAAACTCCTCGCCGAGGCGGCGCAGGTGTCCCACCTTCGCTTCCTGTGTCGCATCCCGAACGGTGGCCCTCACCCGCCACCCTTCCTTGAGGAACTCCCTGACCACCCAGGAGCCGAGAAAGCCGGATCCGCCGGTAACAAGAACTGTTGAGCTCATCCTCCCAATATAGCGATTTCCCGCCTCGAAACGACCAGAAACCGCCGACGCCCCTGCGTATCCCGGTCACCGTCAAAAGCGGAAGATCCTGGCGGAGCGAGTCGAGGTGCAGCCCTGCCTGCCTTCGGTCGCCCGCCGGAGAAGGGACCCGGCGAGGGATCAGCCGAAGGAGACCAGATCGCCGTAGAGGTCAAGACTCCGGCGCAGGGTTTCGGCCACCCTCGATCGAAGCTCCTCAGGCCGGACCACTTCGCAGCCGCTGCCCCAGCTCAAGACCCAATGTTGTACCGATTCGAGTTGATTGGTACGAAACTGAAGCTCGAGCGACCCGTCTTCGAGGGCGGTAATACTCTGATTGCGGTGCCACTGCCGCTCCCTGATATAGGGGGCAACCGACGGGTCGAACCGGAGCAACACCTCCCGCTCCTGGTCGTGGACAAACACACCGAAATCCGGGTCCACGTGCTCCTCGAGGCGGAAGTCCTCAGGTATCTCATAGGCGAGATCCGTCAAGGTCGCCTCCTCGATCCTCGAAACCGCAAAGACCCGGATCGACTGGTGTCTCGAGTCGTAGCCGATGACATACCACTCTCCGCTGTGACCGAGGACGTGGAAGGGGCTCAGAAGTCGCTCGGAGAGACCGGAGGAGACGCTTCTGTAGCGGATGGAGAGTTTGAGGCCCTCCCGCATCGCCGAAAGAAGGGTCTTCCAGATCCGCTCAGAGATTACCGTCCTCGGCCTCGAAACTATGGTGACCCGGCTCGAGAGAAACTCATCGGCTACGCTGACCTTCTCCGGGAGCATCTCCGAGAGCTTCTGAAAGACCCGTCTGAGAGTCCGATGCTCCGGAGTATTCTCATAGTGGGAGAGCAGCTCCTCTCCGACGGCGAGAGCAAAGAGCTCTCCCTCGGAGAGAACGAAGTCCGAGAGCTGGAACTCCGGGTCCTCGTAGTAGTAGCCGCGATACTGAGCGGAGTAGGCAATCGGAGCTCCCTGGAAGTCTCGAAGCCACTCGACATCTCGTTTGATCGTCCGCTCGGATACCTCATAGCCCTGGGCAAGTTCCGGAGCGTTGGGATACCTGCCGCTTCGGATTTGCCGGTCTATGTAAAGGAGCCGATTGTACTGAGATTTTGTGGTCATGGCCCTAGAAGCATACGACAAAACCTCAAGTATGTAAACTTATTCGTTTAAAAGTACTCTAACACCGTGCTCTAGGCCACGGTAACCTCCTCCTGGAGAAAGACATCCTGAATCGCGTTTAGAAGCTCGATCCCCTCCTCCATGGGACGTTGAAACGCCTTTCGTCCCGAGATCAGTCCCATGCCTCCGGCGCGCTTGTTGATCGTTGCGGTCTTGACAACCTGTGCGAGATCTCCTTTGCCGGAGGAGGGGCCGCCGGAGTTGATCAGACCCGCCCTTCCCATGTAGTTGTTGATAACCTGGTAGCGCGTGAGATCGACGGGGTTTTCCGAGGAGAGGTCGGTGTACATCTTCTCATCGTACTTTCCAAAGGACTCCTTACCCTGATTGAGCGCTTTGTAGCCTCCGTTGAGGGTCGGAGCTTTCTGCTTGATGATGTCCGCCTCTATGGTGACCCCTAAATGGTTAGCCTGACCGGTGAGGTCCGCGGCGGTATGGTAATCGGTATTACCCTGCTTGAAGGCGGCGTTCCGGGTGTAGCACCAGAGGACCGTCGCCATGCCGAGCTCGTGGGCGAGACTGAACGCCTCGGAGACCTCCATGATCTGCCGGTTCGACTCCTCGCTGCCAAAGTAAATCGTCGCCCCGACCGCGGCGGCACCGATCTCGTAGGCCTGGGAAACCTGACCAAACATGATCTGGTCGTGGCTGTTGGGGTAGCTCAAAAGCTCGTTGTGGTTGAGTTTGACCAGAAAGGGGATCCGGTGGGCGTACTTGCGGGCGACAGCACCGCAGACCCCGAGGGTGGTGGCAACGGCGTTGCATCCCCCCTCGATGGCGAGGCGCACTATGTTTTCCGGGTCGAAGTAGGCGGGATTGGTCGCGAAGCTCGCTCCGGCGCTGTGTTCGATCCCCTGGTCTATCGGCAGGATCGAGAGATAACCGGTACCCCCGAGACGACCGTGGTCGAACATCGACTGCAGGTTTCTCAAGACCCTCGGTGAGCGGTCCGACTGGTACCAGACCCGCTCGATAAAATCAGGTCCCGGCAGGTAGAGCTGCTCCTTCGGGATCTTCGGTTTCGCCTCGAGGATCTCCTCAGCCTCGGCTCCGAGAATCTCCCGTATTTTATCCATACTCATGCTCATAATCGTTGCCTCCTCTCATCTAAGCCTACTAAGATCAGCTTGAAAGGTGAAACCGCTCAAGAGTCGGGGTTGATCGTATCATTGTATTGCAATATAATGATGCATATGAATCGTATCCTCGAGCTCACGGAGCTGCTCAAGATACTCGCCGACAGCACCCGGCAGCGGCTGATTGCCGCTCTCGAGGGCAATGAGCTCTCGGTACAGGAGCTCCAGCAGGTCCTCGAGACCGGCCAGTCCTCGATCTCCTCCCATCTCGGCAAGCTGCGCTCCCTTGGGGTAGTCTCGAGCAGGCGGGACGGCAAGTTCAGCTACTACCGCCTCATCGGTAACGAAAGCGCTCCGTCTCACCTTCTCCAGGAACTCCTCGAGGCAGCGAGGGACGCAGACTGGTACGAGAGCGACCAGCTACGCCTCGAGACGGTCCTCGCCGAGCGACGAGAGGCGTCCCTCGCCTACTTCAACACCTTGAGCGCCCAGAACCGTCGCTCTCCGGGACAGACCTGGGACACCGTCGCCCTCGCCTTCTCCCGGATGGTCTCAGGGCTACGGATCGCAGATGTCGGCTGCGGTAACGGTCGCCTCTCGGCGCTTCTGGCAAGCTCCGGGAATGATGTGATCGGCGTCGACAACGCCCCGGAGCAGATACGCCTCGCCCGGGAGCTCTACGAGGGACGAGAGGGGTTGGACTTTGTACAGGCCGAGGCTGAGTCCCTTCCCTTTCCCGACAGCAGCCTTGATATCGTCATCTACTCCCACTCCCTGCATCACATCCCCCGCCCCGACCGGGCGCTCATCGAAGCGGCCCGGACCCTCGCCCCCGGGGGACGCATCATAATCATTGACCTCGCCGCCCATCGGGAGGAGTGGCTCCGGGAGCACTTCGGGGACCTCTGGCTCGGTTTCAACCCGAGGGACCTGGAACGGTGGCTCGAGGCCGGGGAGCTCGAGCTCCTCGATGAAGTTGAGGCGGGAAGTGACAGTGAGTACCCGATCATCCGAACTATCGTCCTTGTGGCGGAGAAACGCCCGGCAGAGTCTCCCGAATCGATCCGGAAAGGAGCATTGTAATGGCAAAATCGACTGTTTTAGGATATCCCCGAATCGGCGCAAAGCGAGAGCTCAAGCGCGCCCTCGAGGGGTACTGGAAAGGAAAACTGAGTGCCTCGGAGCTAACGACTCTCGCCGGAGAGCTTCGAGTCGCAAACTGGCAGACCCTCCGACAGGCGGGGGTGGACGTCATCCCGTCAAACGACTCATCCCTCTACGATCACGTTCTCGACATGGTGGTTCTCCTCGGCGCGGTCCCGGAGCGTTACCAGCACATATCCGACCCTCTCGACCGGTACTTCGCCATGGCCCGGGGCGAAGCGGACGGGGCCCCGGCGATGGAGATGACCAAGTGGTTCGACACAAACTACCATTACATCGTTGCGGAGATCGAAGAGGAGACCCGTTTCGCGCTCTCCGACGACAAGCCGGTCCGGGAGTACCTCGAGGCTAAACAGCTCGGCATCGAAACCCGGCCTGTCATCCTCGGACCGGTGAGCTTCCTCTCCCTCTCAAAGAGCCGCTCCGGGGCCGCCCCGTTGAGCCGTCTCTCCTCCCTCTTGCCGGTCTACACCGAGCTCCTCGAAGCGCTCGCGGATGCCGGCGCTTCCTGGGTTCAGATCGACGAGCCTGTCCTGGCAACGGATCTCACCGAGGAGCAGCAGCGCGCCTTCCGCAGTAGCTACGACGCCCTCGCCGCAGGCGACACCAGGCGCCCGAAGATAATGCTTGCAAGCTATTTCGGGCCCCTCGACGAGAACGGAGCGATCGCCGCGCAGCTGCCGGTGGAGGGAGTCCACCTCGACCTCACCCGGGGAGGCAGCGACCGCGAGAAGCTTCTACCGGAGCTCGCGGCTCGGGGCAAGCGAGTCTCCCTCGGGCTCATCGACGGACGAAACATCTGGAAGGCGGACCTCAAAAAGGGTGTCAGCCTCGCCGAGGAGGCGGTCGCCGCGGTCGGGACCGAGGGGGTGGAGATCTCAAGCTCCTGCTCACTTCTGCATGTTCCCGTGGACCTCAGATGGGAGGAGCGGTTGAACCCGGAGATCCGGGATTGGCTCGCCTTTGCCCGGCAGAAGCTCGATGAACTGGTGGCGATAACCACGGCGGTAGGGCCGGGCAAAGAGGCGGTCCAACAGATCCTCTCGGAGCAGGAACGCTCCGCCCGCCGGAGGAGGGAGAGCAATCTCAGGGAGATTCCCGAGGTGCAGCACGCCCTCGGTGCAATCACCGACGAGATGAGTCGCCGACCGCTCCCTTTCGCACAGCGATACGAGGCACAGCAGCGCAGCCTCGAGCTCCCGCTGTTTCCGACTACCACCATCGGCTCCTTTCCCCAGACCTCGGAAATCCGTACAAAACGTGCGGCCCTCAAAAAGGGAGAGATCGACCAAAGCGGCTATGAGGAGTTTCTCAAAGAGGAGATCCGCCGGGTCGTCAGCTTTCAGGAAGAGATCGACCTCGACGTGCTTGTCCACGGAGAACCTGAGCGAAACGACATGGTCGAGTACTTCGGAGAGCAGCTGGAAGGGTTTGCCTCCACCGACAACGGCTGGGTTCAGAGTTACGGCTCCCGATGCGTCAAACCACCGATCATCTACGGCGATCTGCGCAGGCGGGGGCCGATGACCGTCGCCTGGTCCACCTACGCCCAGTCTCTGACCGAGCGGGTTATGAAGGGGATGCTCACAGGGCCGGTGACGATCCTGCGATGGTCCTTTGTCAGGGACGACCAGAGCGAGGAACAGACGGCTACGCAGATCGCCCTGGCGATCAGGGAGGAGGTCTCGGACCTCGAGGCCGCGGGAATCAAGGTTATCCAGATCGATGAGCCGGCGTTTCGGGAGGGGCTGCCGTTGCGACAGAGTCGCCGGTCCGCCTATCTCGACTGGGCGACTCGGGTCTTTCGGCTTGCCACAAGCAGCGTGGCCACGGAAACCCAGATCCACACCCACATGTGCTACTCGGAGTTCAACGATATTATCTCGGCGATCGCGGAGTTGGACGCCGATGTGATCTCCATCGAGAGTTCGAGAAGCGACATGGAGCTGCTCGACGCGTTTTCCCGATTTCGCTACCCCAACGCGATCGGCCCCGGGGTGTACGACATTCACTCTCCCCGGGTACCACCGGTGGAACAGATGGAGGAGCTCCTGGAAAAGGCGTTGGAGGTTATGGACGCGAGGCAGCTCTGGGTAAACCCGGATTGCGGCCTGAAGACCCGGGGATGGAGGGAGACCAGAGAGGCTCTGAGCAACATGGTAGCCGCCGCAAAGCGACTTCGGGAGAAGCGAGGCTGAAGGGGCCCGGCGGGCGCCGCCGGGGAGGCGGCGTTTCGCTACCACCTTTTGATAAAGCGCATCACCTCCAGGGCGTCGAGGGCTGAGGAGCGAGGCTCCCGGGTCGGGTCCTCCCAGCAGGCGAGGGCGTCGGCGATCATGTTGGCAAAGTAGCCGGTGGGCCCGGCCGGCGCCGCCTGCTCCGGTACCAGGGAGCGGTAGCCCTCGTAGTAGGGACTCTCCACGCTACGCTCCCAGCTCTCAACGCCGTTTCCCACTCGGATTCTCCCGCCCTCGAAGCTGATCTCTATCTCAAAAATGAGATGATCCCGTTCGCTTCCGACCTCGAGATAGACCACGCTGCCCTCGCAACTGCCGAGAAGCAGGGTGCTCCCTCTGCGGGAACGCATTCTGCCGTACCGGCGACGAAAGCGCACCGGCCCCCCGAGAAGAAAGGCGATCGCGTCGACCATGTGGGTTCCGTCGTGGAGAAGCATCCTGTCCCGCCGCGTCCTGCGACCGAAGCAGAGGGTTCCTCGCACCGAGATCACTCGTCCGTATCGACCGTCGAGAACCGCAGCGCGAGCCCGGATGTAATCCGCGGAGTAGCGCCGCTCATGGTTGGTGATGACCCGGACCGCCCCGGTGCGGTGGAGTCGGGCAATCGCCTTCGCCCTCCTCACGGTATCGGCGAGGGGCTTCTCGCAGACGACCACCGGCACCCGATGGCGCGCGGCGACGGAGACATAGGCCAGGTGGGAGTCCGGGTGAGTCGCGACGACCAGGATGTCCGGGGCGAGCTCCCTGACCATTGTTTCGCCGTCCTCGTAAACAGCATCACACCCCCATCGTTGGGCAAAAAGCTCCCTCCGGGAGCTGGAGATGTCCGAGCCGCCCACAAGGTCGCAGCGCGGGTTTGCCACGATCGCCCCGGTGTGGGTACACGGCTTCTCCCGCAGGGCGTCATCCTCGAGGAGGCTCGCAATCCGACCGAGACCCACAATCGCGACCCGGGCATTTCGATCACCCATCATCTCCCTCTACAGGTACGCCCTCACGTCGGTGACGCTCATCCCGGCGGCGCGGGCCGCCTCAATGCCGTAATCGCTATCCTCAAAGACGTGACACTTCTCCCTGCTTACCCCCAATCTCCCGGCACACAGGATAAAGAGGTCCGGCGCGGGCTTCGGGTTCTCCACCTCCTCCGCCGAGACGAGCAGCTCGAAGAGAGACTCCAATCCAAGGGCGCGAAGGACCATGTTGGCGATCCCTGAGCCCTCGTTAGTCGCCACGGCGAGGGGCAGGCGGCGGTGATACTGCTCCGCCACCTCCACGACCGGCCGGTTCGGCATGACCATGGTGACGTTCCGGGAGAAGTAATGGTCCTTTTTCGAGGCGAGGTTGAGGCCGGAGAGATCACGACCGTAGCTCTCCTCCATCTCCCGGATGATCCCGGCGTTACTCTTTCCGTAGAGGCGGCGGAAGGTCTGCCTATCCAGCTCGATGCCCGCCGACGCGAGGGTCTGGAACCAGGCGGCAAAGTGAACCTCTGTGGAATCAACAAGAGTCCCGTCCATGTCAAAGATGAGCGCCTCGCACCCTTGCGGAATCTCCCTTGTCACATCTCCTCCTCGCCGAGGACAAAGCTGCCCTCTCGGATAATCGGAATCGAGGCGCCCTTATCATCCCGGCCGGTAACGTCGATCTGACCGCTGCCGATCATAAAGTCGGTATGCTGGAGGCTCACGTTGGACCCCGCGGCCCGCAGCTCCTCTCTGCTCATCTCAAGCCCCCCCTCGATGCAGTCGGGGTAGGCGTTGCCCAGGGCGATATGGCAGGCGGCGTTCTCATCGAGGAGAATGTTGTAGAAAATGTGGCCGCTTTTGTAGATCGGCGAGGAGCCGTCAACCAGGGCGACCTCCCCGAGGTAGGCGGAGCCCTCATCCCGGGCGAGGTAGCGACTCATCGTCTCCTCCCCCCGATCGGCGGAAAACGTTATGACCTTTCCCCCCTCGAAGGTGAGCTCCAATCCCTCGACCAGGTCGCCGAGGACCATCACCGGACGGGTGACCCGCACGACGCCTTCGGTCTTTCTGAAATCAGGGGTGGTAAAGACCTCCTCGGTCGGGATATTCGGCATAAACCTCACCCCCCCGGGGGTGGTCGCCGCCCCGCCGGTCCAGATCGCCCTCTCGCTCAGGCCGATGGTGAGGTCCGTTCCGGGACCGGTGAACTGGAGCTCCCGCAGTCCCATCCGGTCGAGACGCTTGCCCCGGCGGGCAAGCTTGTCGCTCTGGGTCCGCCAGAACGCGACAGGGTCCTCGCTGTCGAGGCGAAGGATCGGTTTCAGCAGCTGCCAGAGGGCGAGCTGAGCCTCCCGGGACGCCTTTGTGCCGAGGACCTTAGCCGCCCACTTTGGTGTGGGAGCGGCGGCGACGAGCCACTGGAACTCGTCACTCATGAGCTTCTCCCGCCACGGCTGGTCGTGTTCCTGCTGCGCCGCGAGGACCCGGCTGTGACGGTCCGGGTCTATACCCGCAAGGATGTCAGGGTCGTCGGGGCTCTTTATGGAGATCAGCGCCCAGCCGTCCCGGAGGAACTGCTTCTGCCGGCAACCGCGCTCGTCCGAAATAAAGCCGAGGGAGTCCGCCGGAGCGTGCTCCACCCGGACCCGGTGGAGGGCACTACTGTCCACCTCGGGCATTACGTAGATCGCCCCCCTCTCGTAGGCCGCCTCGGCGAGGGCGAGAACGACCGGCCAGTTCGCCGGTTCGCTCTTGATCATAAGCCCCTGTCCCGGCTGCAGGCCGAGAAGTTCCACCAGCATCTTCGCATAGCTTTCAAACGCTTTCGATTCCACCGTTACTCTCCTGTTCCGCCACCCTCGAGGATCTGCTCGACCAGCTGCTCACTCCGCTCCCAGAGCGCCCGGGCAAGCTCCTCCTCTCCCTCGAGGGCTGAGGATCGCACCGGTTGCTGGTTCTCGAAGTAGCCGCCGCTGACCGAGGCGACCTCCTGAGAGGTTGCGAGATATACCGACGTCTTGGCCCCCTCCCGCACCTCGGCGCCTCCGGAAAAATACTCGTGAAGCAGCTTGGTTGCAATGACCCCGGGATGCAGGGCGTTGGCGGTGATACCCGCCTGCCGGCAGCGGCGGGAGAGCTCGCGAACAAAGAGAACGTTTGCCCGCTTCGACTGGGCGTAGGCGCGCATGCCGTCATAGCCCCGCTCCATCTCGAGATTATCGAGGTCTACGCTTGCCCCCTCATGGACCATTGAGCTTACCACCACCACCCGGGAGGGAGCGTTCGCCTCGAGGGTGGAAACAAGGCGGGTAACGAGCAGAAAGTGGGCGAGGTGGTTGACCGCAAAGGTGAGCTCGACGCCGTCCTCGCTCTCGAGGCGCTGCTTTTTCAGGACTCCGGCGTTACAGATCACTACCTTCGTATCCGGATACCGCCGGGCAACGGTGGCCGCGGCGTCGGCGACCTCCCGCAGAGACGCAAGGTTGCACGGCAGGAGGTTGACCTCCCCGACGGCGGAAAGCTCATCTGCCGCGGCGCGGCTCTTCTCGGAGGCTCTGCTGATCATGACAACCCTGTGCCCCTGCTCGAGCAGCTGCCGGGCGGTCTCTTTACCGATGCCGTCGTTACTTCCTGTTATCGCTATTCTCATGGTGTAACTATACTCGTCTGCCCTTCGCCGGTCGCACAGGGAGGCGATTATCGCTATCCTTACACCGTGGCTGATCAGAGTACATATATCGTTGGAGATGTCCACGGGCGCCTCGACTCCCTCGAGGCGCTCCTCGAGGATATCCGCGCCGATGCCGAGGGCAGGAACAGCGGCTTTTTCATTGTATTCGTAGGAGACCTGGTAGACCGTGGGCCCGACTCTGCCGGTGTCATCCGTCGGGTAAGAGAACTTGTCGAACAGCAGATGGCCGCCTCGGTTCTGGGGAATCACGACGAGATGTTTCTCCAGACCGTGAGCCTTGCGAGGCCTGACCTACTCCCCGAAGGGTCGCAGTCGGTGGCCGACCTACCCGAGGCGATGATGCTCCGCCACTGGCTATCTCAAGGGGGTCGGGAAACACTCGAGAGTTACCGGCAGGATCCGAGTACCCCCGCATCCTGGCATTTTCCCGAGGGGGATATACCGTTTCTCGAGGGGCTGCCCCTCTACTGGGAGAACGAACAGGTCGTTGTAACCCACGCACTGCCCTCCCGGGAGATGCTTTTTCGAGCCCGGAAACCGGGGGGGAGCTCTGATCCCGAGGTGCGACAGGAGCTGTTGTGGCGACGGCAGGAACCTGTCGAGTCCCCGGACCCGGAGCGCCTCCACGTCTCCGGTCACACCCCGGTGCGAAACGCCGTCTTCCACCAGTCGATCAACGCACTCCAGATAGATACCGCCTGCGTGTTCGGTATCGCCCTTTCCGCTTACTGCGTGGAAACAGGAGAGCTGCTCTCGGTCGCCTGTTGAGCTACCCGAGTGCCTCGGTCGCCTCGAGTGCCCCGGCGGCAAGACTCACGCTCCCTGCCCCCTCGAGCTCCGGCTCCCGGGGATTGACCCGGATGAGAGGTGCGCCGAAACGACGAGCAAAAAGCTCACGCTCCCGCCGGACCGTCGGGGCTGCCCGTCCGGCGCCGGCGGTTACGATGAGGCTACTCGCCCTGTAGATGAGCTGTGCGGCTCTACCGATCTCAACAGAATGATCCGACGCTTTCAGACACATTCCTCCGACCGCCAGGATGCAAAACCGGTGTAATCCCTACAAGTTTGTAGGAAACGTCCTACAGGAGTACTCGACAGTACGGTTATGATAGAATTTCCGCCGATTTCCCTTGCCACTTCAGCAAAAATACATAGACTATTGGAACGATTCCAAACTAAGGAGGATTCGAATGAAGAAAGTAGTTGTTTTTGCTCTCCTTGCTCTCATCGCGACGGGGGGCGCGCTCTTTGCCGGAGGCCAGGGTGAGGACGAAGGGGGACTCGAGTTTGTTACCATCGGCACCGGTGGCGTAACCGGTGTTTACTATCCGACCGGCGGTGCGATCAGCCGGATGGTTAACGCTCAGCAGGATGTGTACAACATTCGAGCCACCGTTGAGTCCACGGGTGGTAGTGTTTTCAACATCAACGCTGTATTAAGCGGCGACCTCGAGTTTGGTATTTCCCAGTCCGACAGGCAGTACCAGGCGGCCAACGGTCTCGCCGAGTGGGAGGAGGTAGGGCCCCAGGAAGATCTCCGGTCGGTCTTCTCCATCCATCCGGAGTCGATCACCCTCATCGCCTCCGTCGACAGCGGGATCGAAAGCGTAGAGGATCTCGTCGGAGCGCGGGTCAATATCGGCAACCCCGGCAGCGGCCAGCTCCAGAACAGCCGGGATGTCCTCGCCGCCTTCGGCATCGACGAGGATGAGATCACTGCCGAGCAGGTTCCCGCCGTTGAGGCGCCGGGCCTCCTCCAGGACGGCAGAATAGACGCCTTCTTCTACACTGTCGGGCACCCGAACGGTAACATTACCGAGGCGACCAGTGGTCGTACCGAGGTCCGGCTCGTTCCTATCGAGGGTTCGGGTATCGAGGATCTGATTTCCGAGCTTCCCTACTACGCTCCGGCGATCATCCCGAGTTCCCTCTATCCCCAGGCGGACAATGAGGGTGATGTCAACACCGTCGGCGTGAAGGCAACCTTTATCACCTCCGCGGACGTGAGTGAGGATGTGGTCTACGCGCTCACCAAAGAGGTCTTCGACAACTTCGACGAGTTTCGCACACTCCATCCGGCCTACCAGGTTGTAACCCTCGAGAGTATGCTCCAGGGTCTCTCAGCGCCCCTCCATCCTGGAGCGGTTCGCTACTACGAGGAGGCGGGACTGATCGACCTGATCGATCCGGATCTGCTTCCATGAGCTGAGGTCCCCGTGACCTCAGGCGGTGTAACACCGTCGCCCGGTGGTCCCCTCGTAACCTGGGGGGACCGCGGGTTGGGGGCCCCGGGGAGGCGTATTAATCCACAGGTGGAGAACCAGACAACCAACGATGCCTGAAACAGACGACAAACTTAGACTTACTGAGATATTAGAGAAGGAGCAGGGAGTAACGAGGCTCTACCACACGTGGGACCGCTGGTTTATCGGTGCTGTCTGCCTCGGATGGGCGTTGTTCCAGCTCTCCCTGCCGCGGCTGGTCATCCTTGACAGCATTACAATCAGGGCGCTGCACCTCGCCTTCGCCATAACCATCGTTTTTCTCGGAATTCCTGCCTCAAAGAAACGGAAGAAAGACATTCCGTTTATCCATTCCAAAAAACGTATCCCACCCCTGGACTATCTCCTTGCGCTCATCGCCGCGGTAGCGGTGCTTTATCTCGTCCTCGACTGGGAGGGGATCTCGATGCGGGCGGGACGCCCGATTGCCCAGGATACGATTTTCGGACTGGTTGTAATCCTCGTGCTCCTCGAGGGCGCTCGCCGGGCGATTGGCCTCCCGATGGTCGTTGTAGCGATCATCTTTACGATCTACGCCTTCGCCGGTCCCTACATGCCCCGGATTCTCGCCTTCCGGGGGGTGAGTCTTGCAAAGTACATGAGCCAGATCGCCCTTTCCACCGAAGGGATCTACGGTATTCCCCTCGATGTCTCGGCGAGGACGGTCTATCTCTTTGTTCTCTTCGGCGCCCTCCTCGAGCGGCTTGGAGCGGGGCAGTTCTTTAACGACCTGGCAATATCCCTTCTCGGACGGTTCAAGGGGGGACCGGCGAAGGCCGCGGTTGTCTCGAGCGGCTTTACCGGACTCGTTTCCGGCTCGAGCATTGCAAACGTCGTAACAACCGGGACCTTCACCATTCCCCTGATGCAGAAAGTCGGCTATCCGGGAAAGACCGCCGCCGCGACGGAGGTCGCCGCGAGCACCAACGGCCAACTCATGCCGCCGATCATGGGGGCGGCGGCCTTTATTATCGCCGAGTATCTCGCTCTGCCCTACTTTGAGGTCGTCAAGGCGGCGGTGATTCCGGCGGTAGTCAGCTATATCGCCCTGTTCTATATCACCCACCTCGAGGCGTCCAAACTCGATCTCCGGGGACTCCCGCCGGAGGAGTGTCCCCGATTCTCCCAGGTGGTAAAGGAGGGATTTCATCATCTCATCCCTGTGGTGATTCTCATCTACGAGCTCGCCTGGATGCGGCGAACTCCTAATCTGGCGGTATTCAACGCGATAGTAATCCTCCTTGTTGTCGCCCTTATCCGCAATATCTATGCCGACTGGAAAAAGGGCACCGGCATCGGCCATACGATCGTCAGAAGCATAAAGACCTTTGGCGAGGGCATGATCGTCGGCTCCCAGAACATGCTGCCCGTCGCCCTTGCCACCGCCACGGCGGGTATCATTGTCGGTGTCGTAAACATGGGTATCGGCAGCCTCATTGTCCAGGTCGTGGAACGCATGGCCATGGGCAACGTCTTTCTGCTGCTCTTTATAACAGCCATCGTCAGCCTGGTTATCGGTATGGGGCTGCCGACAACGGCTACCTACATCGTCATGGCCTCAATCACCGTGCCGGTAATCCTGCAGATCGGTGGGGACATGGGCTTCGTGATTCCTGCGATCGCCGCCCACCTGTTCTGTTTCTACTTCGGCATTCTCGCGGATGATACGCCACCGGTGGGCCTGGCCGCCTACGCCGCCGCGGCGATCGCCAAATCCGACCCGATTCCGACGGGGATCAAGGGGTTTATCTACGATCTGCGGACCGCGGCGATCCCCTTTGTCTTCGTCTTTAACGCCGATCTGCTCCTCGAGGGAGTAACCTCCTTCTGGGTCGGGATAGTGATTTTTGTGGGAACTACCTTTGGAGCTCTTGCCTTTACCAACGCCGTCCAGGGGTGGGGGATCGTGGAGAACAGGTGGTTCGAGTTCCCCCTTTTCCTCCTCGCCTCGACCATCTTTTTCCTCCCTAACGTCGTGGCAGGTGTAATTGGACTCGATTTTGAGCTGCGTCATCTCATCTACTTTGCCGGTGGCGCTGTCTACGCACTTACCTTTCTACTCCAGAAGCTTCGCAGCCGGGGTTCCGGGGGTGCGGTAGATTTGCAGGAGGTATAGAATCTTGCGGCGGCCCGCCGGAGGACTGTAAGATATGGTGCGAGTAAGGAGTGGAGTACCCCAATGCGGCGAAGCCTTGACGCCTTTCAGGAACATGTAGCTCTCAAGTACCAGATCTATAACGGTCTGTTTCTCAGCCTCCCCTTTGAGGAGGTCCGCCAGGTCGGCATCATGCTTCCCCTCTTTACCGAGTTCTGCCGAGGGGAGCTTGAGAAGGGGGCGCACCCCAATGACATCGTCCGCGGATTCTTTGAGAAGCGGATGGGAAACTCCGACAGGGATGAGCGGGTAAAGACGCTTTTCCGCTTTATGCAGATCGTCGAACGGCAGGTCGTCCTCTTTGACGCCCTCGAGGACGCGGCGTTTGCCGAGGTCAACGATATGGAAGGCCCGGGCACCCTCAAGGAGATGCTCGGTCGGGTCGAGGCGAGCGGTCTCGAGGAGGAGCTTGCGGGCTTCCTCGAGGACTTTCGTGTCAGGGTTGTCCTTACCGCCCATCCGACGCAGTTCTATCCGGACGAGGTCCTCGGCATCCTCACGGATCTTTCGAAAACACTTCAGACGAACAACCTCCAGGATATCTACGATCTTTTGCTCCAGGTCGGGAAAACCCCCTTCAGAAACAAGGAGAAGCCAACCCCCTTTGACGAGGCGCGAAGCCTGCTCTGGTTTTTAGAGAACGTGTTCTACCAGGTAGTCCCCCTGATCCACAGGAATCTGGTTGAGGGAGTGTACGGCTCGCCCCTGAAAGCAGTAACCAAAGAGCCGAAGATCGAGCTCGGTTTCTGGCCCGGAGGGGACAGAGACGGGAATCCCTTTGTCACATCCCGGCTCACAATTGAGATCGGTGAGATGCTGCGTAACGCCATACTGAAGCGGTATGAGGAGGAGCTCACCAAGCTGAGACGACGACTCACCTTTATCGGGGTGATGGAGCCTCTCGCGGTTATCTACGCCCGGATGGTGGCGACCCTCGCACCGGATAATCAGCCAATCGAGCAGGGAGGAACACCGGAGCAGGCGGACCCTCGGCGCTACGTCCGGGCGCAGGAGTTCTTCGAGGATCTCAAGGAGATTCAGGAGAAGCTCTATGCCGATCACAACGGTTTGTTTGTTCATCTGTTGGAGGAGCTGATGTACAAGGTGCGGGTCTTCGGCTTCCACTTCGCCAGCATGGACCTCCGGCAGGACAGCCGGATCCACGGCAAGGTGATAGAGGAGCTGCTCAATTACACCGCACCACCGGGGGTCCGGCCCGAGAGAAGCTACACTCAGCTAACGAACGAGGAACGTCTCGAACAGATTGACAAGCTTCGAAGCACCTTTCCTATCAAGCGGGATTTTCTCGATGACCTGCCCGAGGGCATAGCCCGGGATACCGTTGAGTCCCTGATCGCGGCACGGCATATCCAGGAGCGCAACGGAGAGCACGGTGTCCACCGCTACATCATCAGCAACACCCAGTCCGCCGCAAACGTTCTGGAGGTCTGGCTCCTCGCCCAGTTTGCCGGCTGGTTCGAGAAGCAGCTCAAGATCGATATCGTCCCTCTCTTTGAAACGGTCGAGGATCTCCGACGCGCTCCCCAGATAATGAAGCAACTCTACAGCAACCGGATCTACCGACAGCACCTTAACAGCCGGGGTGGCATCCAGACGGTAATGCTCGGGTTTTCCGACGGTACCAAGGACGGTGGTTACGTTACCGCCAACTGGGAGATCTATCGGGCTAAGGAGCGGCTGACGGCGGTCTCCCGGCAGCATGGGGTGACGGTGATTTTCTTTGAAGGGCGTGGTGGTCCCCCAGCCCGGGGCGGAGGAAACACCCACAAGTTCTACCGCTCCCTCGGTTCTCGCATCGAGAGCACCCAGATTCACCTCACCGTTCAGGGACAGACGATCAGCTCCAACTTCGGGACCGAGACAAACGCCAGGTACAACCTCGAGCAACTGGTGACCGCGGGAATCGAGAACCACCTCTTTCCCGAAGAGGCTGGAGTCCCGACGGAGCAGGACATCGAAAAAATCGATCGCCTCTCGGAGCTCAGCCGGCAACGGTACATCGAGCTCAAAGAGGACCCCGCCTTTCTCCAGTATCTCAAGGAGATGACGCCCCTGACCTACTACGGCGAGACCAACATCGCATCCCGCCCTACCAGCCGCGGCAGCAGTGATCAGCTGCGCTTTGAGGATCTCCGGGCGATCCCCTTTGTCGGTGCGTGGAGCCAGATGAAGCAAAACGTTCCCGGCTACTTCGGATTCGGTTCGGCCCTCGAGCGGATGATGGAGGAGGGTGAAGGAAACTGGCTGCGAAACTTCTACCGTCGCTCCCTGTTCTTCAGAACCCTCGTTGAGAACAGCATGCAGAGTCTCAGCAAGGCGTACTTTCCCCTCACCCGGTACATCCGGGAAGAAGGGCACTATCGCCGTTTCTGGGATACCCTGCACGAGGAGTCGGTCCGGACGATGAATCTCCTGCTGCGTATCTCCGGGCAGGACAGGCTGCTTGGAACAGATCCGAGTATCCGGGAGTCGATACGACTGCGGGAATCGATGATCCTGCCTATCCTGGTGATCCAGCAGCACGCCCTCTCCCGGATCCGCTCCGCCGAGGAGAGTCGTCGCGAGGGCGTCGCCTCACCCCATGACAAATACATCCCGGCGTACCGAAAACTGGTGATAAAATCCCTGGTCGCCACGATCAACGCAAGTCGCAACTCCGTTTAGCCCCGCCGGGTTCCTCGCCCCGGCGCAGCCCCTCCCGGCCTGCGGAAGCGAGGGGTCGTGAGGAGAGAGCTTTCGGCCCCGGCCCAGCTCCTCCCGGCTCCACGAAGCGAGGGGGTAGTGAGGCGCGCTTGCGGCTCCGCCCCAGCTCCTCCCGGCTCCACGAAGCGAGGTGGGGGGTAGTGAGGAGAGCCTGCGACACTCTTTGGGTGGGCCGAAAAAAAGGCTGCCCCGGAAACTCGGAGGCAGCCTTAAAGGGTTATCGGGAGGCCGGAGTTAACCTCTGAGTTTCTTGGTGATCTCCGCGAGGTGCCGCCCCTGGAAACGGGCACCGTCGAGCTCGTTGTCGCTCGGCATCCGTGATCCATCTCCCCCGGCGATCGTGGTGGCGCCGTAAGGCGAGCCGCCGGTGATCTCGTCGAGGCGCATCTGTCCCTGGAAGGCGTAGGGAAGCCCGACAATGATCATCCCGTGATGCAGAAGCGTCACATGGGTAGTGAGGATGGTGGTCTCCTGACCGCCGTGCTGGGTCGCAGTACTCGCCATTACACCGGCGGGCTTACCTACGAGCTCGCCCTTCGCCCACAGCTCCCCTGTCCCGTCAAAGAACGCCCGGGCCTGTCCGATCATGTTGCCGAACCGAGTCGGCACACCGAACATAAGACCGTCGGACTCTCGAAGCACATCGAGACTCACTTCGGGGATGTCCGCAATCTGCTTCTGGAAATCCTTGGAACCGGTCATCTCGAGGATCTCCTCTGAGAGGGTCTCCGGGAAGCGGTAGAGTGCGCCGTCCACACCGTCAACCTCTTTGATCCCCTCGAGGGCCGCCTGGGCCATCTTGTACATGTGACCGTAGGATGAGTAAAACACAACTGAAACGTTCATCTGACTTCCTCCATCGTGCCTAGTTTTCGGCAAAGTTCTCCGAGACGCCGTTGTTCGGTGAGATCAAGCACGGCGAATTCATCAGCGAGAGCGGAAGCGTAGCGGGGAAAGTAATCGCCGATGAGCGACGTTCCTTTCTCGGTGAGAGAGACCCGCTGCTCCCGACGGTCTTCCGGGTTCCGCCGCCGTTGCACCAGTCCGGCACTGGTGAGATGGTCGACCACCACGGAAGTGTTCCCCTTCGTTTTGAGAATCTTACGTCCGAGTTCCCGTTGGCAGAGCGGTCCGAGGTGAAATAGCGCCTCGAGCACTGCGAACCGAGAAACCGTAAGCCCCTCAGGAAGAGGTTCCCGCCGAAACGTACGCTCGATAACGGAGTTCACGCTTCGGTTCAGCTTGATAAATGTCGTCAGCGCCAGCTCTTCGCGCTCGACGCCCCGGTATTTTGTTGCCATAGTGATTTTGGTTCAACCTTGAACCACCTGCGGGGGAAGATAAAGGCTCAACGGGGAGGAGTCAAGAAGTTTCGTCGTTCGTCCTGTCCTACTGTCCTCCACCCTGGGGATAAATCGGCGCTAACCCTTTGCCTGATAGCAACTTACGGGGAAAAAACGCACATTTCCATCCTCTCCCCTCTCCAGGGGCTCCAACTGCTTGGCTGACCTGGAGGTAGTTTCCCCTTCATCCCCAGGGTGGAGGACACTCAAAGCAAGCTTACAGACTCCGGGAGTCTGCAGCTGTGGCTGCGGCGCGGTGAACAATTGCGTGCCGGTCGCTGAGGGCCCAGAGGTCCCGGTCATAGCCGCCGCCGATCACCGTGGCGATCGGGATTGCCGAGGCGACGGCGTGGTCTATAACGTAGCGGTCTCGCCTGCGAATACCCTCGAGGGTGAGATCAAGGCGTCCGAGCCTGTCCCCGGCAAAAACGTCGACGCCGGCGTCG
>JBKHDM010000018.1:0-40075 GCA_046541355.1 Spirochaetaceae bacterium | reverse complement strand
CGAGCTCGCCCCGGTCGAGGAGGAGCAACTGTGCGTCCACCGCCACGCTCTCCGGCGTGCCCTCCTTTGCGGCGATCGTCGGGAGGGCGAGGATCACCCGGTTATACCCCTGATCGAGGAGAACAGCCGGGTCAACGCCCTTCTCGGAGAGCTCAAAGCGTACGCCAAGCGCCTCGAGGGCGGCGAGGTCGCTTTCGAGCACCCTCCTGCTCACCCGAAACCGGGGCACCAGATTACCGAGGAGGTCATCGGCCCCCGCCGGGCGTTCAAAGAGGGCGACCCTGAAGCCCTCCCGGGCGAGAAAGTACGCCGCAGAGACTCCCGTCGGCCCGCCGCCGACCACGGCGACCCGCTCCTCCCGGGCGGCCTTTGCCGCCGGGCGAAACTCCTCTCCCCCGAGGGTGAGGGCGACCCGTTTTACCTCCCGGATGTTGACGCACCCCTCGTAGTCGAGACGGCTGCAGACCGACTGACACGGATGGGCGCAAATGTGACCGGTCACCGAGGGCAGGGCGTTTCGCTCGTAGATGAGCTCGAGAGCCTCGCCGTAGCGACCCTCTCCGGCGAGACGGATGTACTCCGGGACATCCTGGGCGATCGGACAGGCGGTCACGCAGGGGGCGACGTAGCAGTCGAAGAGGGGCAGCGCCCCGGGGTTGTGCACCCGCTTCTCACCGCGAAAATCCTTCTTGTGGGTCGCGGCCTGCCGTGCCTCCGCGGCGAGGTCCTCGAGAGCGGCAACATCGAGGCGCTGCCGCTCCCAATCCTCTACCGACTCGACCTGGGAGAGGAGTCCGAGCTGTCTCAGGTAGCCCCCGGGCTTGAGCAGCTCGGTGGTGACGGTAATCGGCTTTATGCCCGCGGCAAAGAGCCCCGCGACGTTGTAGGCGGTGACGCCGCCGGAGTAGGAGATCGGCAGCTCTCCGTCAAACTCGGCGGCGAGCTTTGAGGCGAGGGTGATGGTGAGGGGGTAGAGGGGCCGTCCGGAGAGGTAGACCTCCTTCGCCGGAAGGTAGCTTTTGCTGCTCGAGGCGGGCAAGGTGTTACTCAGCTTTACCCCGAATCGTCGCCCCGCTCCTTCGGCGACCTCCCGGAGGCGAGTGATGATCCGCACCGCCTCGGGGTAGGAGAGATCCTCCTCGAAGCTCTCCTGCTTCACCTCGATATAGTCGTAACCGAGGCCGTCGAGGATCGAGCGGACCGTCTCGTAGCCGAGGAGGGTCGGATTGAGTTTGACGTAGGTGTGAAGCCCCTCCTCGAGGATCATGTGACCGCAGATCGCCTCGATCTCCCCCGGGGGGCAGCCGTGCATCGTTGAGAGGGTGACGGTGGAGCAGATCTCCCCTGAGACCTCGAGACTCCCAAGTCGCCGGGCCGGCTCCTGGAGATCGGTCCCACGAAAAAGCGACGCACACTGTCGCGCCTCGGCCAGGTAGCGCTGAAACAGCGGCTGCGATGAGCACTCCTTCATCCTCGATATAAAGCGCCGTACCCCCTCGCTGGTTATACCCTCGAGGTCGTAGCCGACACTCATGTTGAAGGCGAAGCTCCGCGCCTGCCCGTCCGCCTTGAGGTCGAGGAGCTCCTCGAGAAGATGGAGGATGATCCACCCTTTGGCGTACTCCCTCCACGCCTCCTCGAGGGTGAGTTCGGTGGACCACTCGCTGTTATAGCCCTCGTCGGCGGCGTCAATACAGGGACGGCCGATCTCGAGGGCGTCGAGGACCTGGACCGTCTTGAGCTCCATGAACCGCCCGCCGGTGAGGTAGGCGGCGCCGATGTTTCCGGCGAGCTGCGTGTGGGGGCCCGCGGCGGGACCGATCGGCGTTGCACACTCCTCGCCGATCAGATCAACACGCCGGCGGTGGCGGGGCCGGTACCAGCGGGAGGCGGGTATCCCGAAGATGGAGTTCGATGTCCGGTACTCCTCGGCTATCCGCGCGAGAAGCTCTGAGAACGGCGCAAGCCGTATCGTGTCGCCCATGCAATCCTTCCGGCATCTTTACATCTGGGTAGAGTCTTCAGGGGAGCCTCACAACCTCGAGGCGCTCTCCGTCACTAACCGGGAGTAACCTCTCCCGGCCGGTAGCTACAGCTTAGGGCGTCTCGCAGAACTGCGCAATGCTTTTGTCCCCGCGCTCCGGGGCCGCCGCGGTTCGTCGCCTTCCGCAAGCGCCCTCACCCCGGAGCCTCACGCTCCAGGGTGAATCACGCTTCGGGCAAACCTACACAAAGAAGCTTAGAAACAGGACCGCCGCGACGAAGTAGGTGGCAATTCCCACCTCCTTTCCCCGACCGGAAAAGAGCTTGATCAGCACGTAGGAGACCATTCCGAAGACGATTCCCTCGGCGATGCTGTAGGCGAGGGGCATCATGATCATCGTCAGAAACGCCGGGACAGCCTCGGTTATCTCGATGAACTCGATATCCTTTACCGGGCTCATCATAAAGACGCCCACCAGGATCAGCGCCGGGGCGGTTGCAGCCGCGGGAACAACCAGAAAGAGGGGGCTGAGGAAGAGTGCGAGACCGAAGAGAATCGCAACCACAAGGGCGGTGAGCCCGGAGCGTCCTCCCTCTTCCACGCCCGCGGCGCTTTCGACATAGGTAGTAACCGTTGAGGTTCCGAGGACCGCGCCCACGGTGGTCCCGATCGCGTCGGCGAGGAGCGCCTCCTTTGCCCGGGGGATCGTTCCGTCAGGGCTCATCATGCCCGCCTTGGTGGAGACACCGATCAGGGTGCCGACAGTGTCGAACATGTCCACGAAGAGGAAGGTAAAGAGGACGATCACCATCTCGAGGCTAAAGACCTCCGCCCACTCGAACTGGAAGAAGATCGGTCCGAGAGAGGGAGGTGCCTGAAAGAGGCGGAAACCCTCGAGGTTGGTAACACCGAAGGGTATGCCGATAACCGTGGTTGCGAGGATGCCCCAGAGCAGGGCTCCGCGAACCTTATACGCGCTCAGCACCGCGATAATAACCAGGCCGATCGCCGCAAGCAGGGTCGCAGGAGCGCCGAAGTCCCCGAGGCTTACGATCGTTCCCTCGTAGGCGACGATCCACCCGGCGTTCTGCATACCGATAAAGGCGATAAACAGGCCGATACCGACGGAGATCGCCTTTTTGATGTTCTGAGGTATCAGATTGATGATCGCCTCGCGAACGTTGAGGAGGGTGAGAATGATAAAGATGATCCCCTCGAGGAAGACCGCGGTGAGGGCAAACTGCCAGCTGTTGCCCATACCGAGCACAACGGTAAAGGCGAAAAAGGCGTTGAGCCCCATCCCCGGCGCAAGGGCGAAGGGGAGCTTCGCGACCAGCGCCATCACCACGGTTGCGATCAGGGAGGCAAGGGCGGTGGCGGTAAAGACCGAGTCCGCAGGCATCCCGGTTGCCGAGAGTATCCCCGGGTTGACCGCGAGGATGTAGGCCATCGTCAGAAAGGTCGTGATTCCGGCGATGACCTCCGTCCTTACAGTGGTCCCGTGCTTGTCCAGCTCGAAAAACTTCTCCATGGCTCACTCCATGAGGGCGGATTTTTATACGCCTTCCGGCGCACGGTCGCCAGTATAGCGGGGCGGCAACGGTTAGGCAACGCATGAATATACGGTAAACACCACTCTTTATGTAATAAATCTATTGCATGCCGGAGGGGAGGGTTATCGACGCCCGTATTGACACCAACCGCGGCTTGCGCACCCCGGGCAACCGGGCCTCTCGGCGGGCGCCCGGGGCGAAAAGGACGAGCGGCTTGCGCACCCCGGGCAACCGGGCCTATCCTTTCAACTCCAGGAGGAGCTCACCATGGATCGGAGTCGTCTCATTGCGGTTGCGACGGGCAGACGAAAAGCGGATCTGCTTCTCGAAAACTGTCGAGTCCTCAACGTCTACACCGGGGAGATCGAGGAGGCGTCGGTAGCGATCGACCAGGGGTTGATCGCCGGTATCGGCGAGTATGAGGCTGACGCGACCCGGGACCTCGGCGGCAGATATCTCATTCCCGGCCTCATCGACAGTCACGTCCATATCGAATCCTCCCTCCTCTCCCCGGAGCAGTTCGCCCTCCTCGTGCTGCCGAGGGGAACCACCACGGTCATCGCCGACCCCCACGAGATAGCCAATGTATGCGGCCTCGAGGGGATCAGGTATATGATCGAGGCGGCGAAAGAGGCTCCCCTCGACGTCTTTTTCATGCTTCCCTCCTGCGTACCGGCAACCTCCTTCGAGAACTCAGGCGCCGTTCTCGATGCCGACGCGCTCGCCTCGATGATCGATGATCCGGCGATTCTCGGTCTCGGAGAGATGATGGACTACCCCGCCCTCCTCTCGGGAGCGCCCGGAGCGCTTGCCAAGCTCGCCGTCGCCGAAGAGGCGGGAAAACCGCGGGACGGCCACGCCCCGATGGTCCTCGGCAAAGAGCTTATGGGCTACCGCGCCGCGGGGATCACCAGCGACCACGAGTGCTCCACCCTCGAGGAGATGGCCGAGCGCCACCGCCTCGGTATGCGGGTACTCATCCGGGAGGGCTCGGCGGCCCGGAACCTCTCGACCCTCGTCGGCGGGGTCAACGGGACAAACGCCTCCCTCTGCGCCTTCTGCACCGACGACAAGGAGCCGGCGGATATCCTCGCCGAGGGACACATAGACCACAACCTGCGCCTGGCGGTGGAACGCGGTCTCGACCCGGTTACCGCCGTTCAGCTCGCCACCCGGTTTGCCGCCGCAGGCTACGAGTTGTCCGACCGCGGTGCCGTTGCACCGGGGCTCCTCGCGGACCTCGCCGTTGTGGAGGACCTCGAGCAGTTCCGGGTGAGAGAGGTGTTCAAGGGAGGCCACCTGGTCGCCGACAACGGCGCTCCCCTGTTCAGCGTCGCCACTCCCGACCGCTCAAAGGTAAGCGGGACAGTCAACGCCCCGGAACTCTCCGTCTCTGACCTGCGTCTCACCATCAACACCCCCCGGGCTCGGGTGATTCGAGTTCAACCGGGAAGCCTCATAACCGGGGAGGTGATCCGGTCGGTGGAGCGGGGAGATGACCGAACCGTCACCATCGACGAGGCGGGACAGCTTCGTAAACTCGCGGTTATAGAGCGGCACCGGCGCACCGGCAACATCGGACTCGCCCTGGTCGAAGGCTTCGGTCCCTTCCGGGGCGCGATGGCAACAACCATCGCCCACGACTCCCACAACCTGATCGTCCTCGGTTCGAATGACGAGGATATGCTCGAGGCGTGCGAGGAGATACGCCGGATCGGCGGCGGCATGGCGATGACCAGGGATGGTGAGGTGCTCGCCTCTCTCCCCCTCCCGGTTGCCGGGCTCATGACAAACGAGCCCGGGGAGGAGGTAAGCCGCCGGATGGCGGAGCTCAACCGGATCGCCTGGGAGGAACTCGGGGTGAGTAGAGCCTTCTCGCCCTTTATGACCCTCTCCTTTCTCGCCCTCCCGGTGATTCCCAACCTGAAGCTCACGGACATCGGCCTCTTTGACGTCGGCGCCTTCGATTTTGTTCCGATGGAAGCAGAGTAGATGAGCGAAACCGTCGTTATCGCCATCGGGGGAAACTCCCTGATCAGCGATCCGAAGAAGGTCACCGTTCCGGCGCAGTACGAGGCAGCCTTCGCTACCGCCTCCGCCATGGCCTCTCTCCTTGTCTCGGACCACCGGATCGCCATCGTCCACGGTAACGGTCCTCAGGTCGGCTTTATCCTTAGGCGCGCACAGATCGCCCGCTCCGAGCTCCACATGGTGCCCCTGGACTCCTGCGTCGCCGATACCCAGGGTGCTCTCGGTTACAACATCCAGACCGCGATCCGAAACGTCCTCGGCGGACTGCACCAGAAGCGCAACGTATCCACGGTGATTACCGAGGTCCTCGTCGACCGGGATGACCCCTCCTTTCAGGAGCCGAGCAAGCCGATCGGGTCGTTTATGAGTAAAGAGGAGGCGCTGCGCCGTCATCGGGAGGACGGCTGGGACGTTGCCGAAGATTCCGGCCGCGGCTGGCGTTGGGTTGTCCCATCACCCCGGCCGATCGAGATCCTCGAGCTCGATGTCATCCGGCAGCTTGTCGACTCCGGGACGGTTACCATAGCCGCCGGGGGAGGGGGCATCCCGGTGATCCGTAACGAGGAGGACCACTACATCGGTGTGGAAGCGGTGATCGACAAGGACCTTGCCGCAAGTCTCCTCGCCCGAAGCCTCGGGGCCGACCGGTTTATCATCTCCACGGCGGTGGAGATGGTCTACCTCGACTTCGGCAAGGCGAGCCAGCGTGCCGCGCAGCGGCTCACCGTCGCCGAGGCGCGGGAGTACCTCGAGGCAGGCCAGTTTGCCCGGGGCTCGATGCTACCGAAAGTCGAGGCGATGATCGAGTTTGTGGAGGAAACCGGCAGGGAGGGGATCATCACCGACCCCGCCCACCTCGCCGAGGCGGTGGAGGGCGAGGCGGGCACCCACATCGTGCCGTGAAGGGGGCCGGATCCGCCACGGGCCGGCGAGCCCGCCGCGCCCTGCCGGGCGCCGGGTGCGCCGGGTTTTGTCCCGGGGGCCAGGCCGTCAGGCGCCCGGGGGGCCCGGATCCGCCACGGGGCCCGGGTCCGCCACGGGGGCCGGATCCGCCGCGTGCGCCCCGACCGCCCCTCAGAGCTCGGGAAAGGGTATCCTCCGCTCTCCGAGGCTCGCCTCGAGAAACCTCACTCCGTACAGCTCGCTGAGCCGCTTCGCCGACAGGGTGGCAGCCGCCTGCCCTGCGGCGACTACCCTCCCCGACTCGAGCAGAACCGCCTCGTCTGCCACCTGCCTCGCGTGTTGCGGGTCGTGGCTGGTAAACAGCACCGTCAGTCCCTCTCCCGCCAGGGCGCGAATAAGCCGGAAGACCGAGACCGCCTTGGCCGGGTCGAGGTGGCTGGTGGGCTCATCCATCAGCAGTATTTCCGGCTCCTGAGCGAGGGCTCGGGCAACCGAGACCAGCTGCAGCTCTCCGGAGGAGAGCTCCTGAATGTTCCGGTTCCTGAGCCTCTCCACCCCCGCCCTCGAAAGAGCGGTGGCGACAGAATCCCGGTCCGCCGCCGTCGGGGCCGCCCAGCTCGGCCGGTGCGCCGAGCGACCGAGAAGCACGTAGTCCGTCACGGAGTAGTTGAAAGGTACATAGGTCTCGGAAGAGAGAAAGGCGAGAAGCCGGCCTAGCTCCC
This sequence comes from Spirochaetaceae bacterium, assembly GCA_046541355.1. Classification (GTDB taxonomy): domain Bacteria; phylum Spirochaetota; class Spirochaetia; order DSM-27196; family Alkalispirochaetaceae; genus CAYZHV01. Next base: position 32,882 of record JBKHDM010000018.1, on the reverse strand, counting down.
GCGGTCTGTAGGAGGCCAAGGGCTTTCCGAGAATCGAGATCGACCCCGCCCCCGGCTCCAGGTAGCCGAGGAGCAGACTGAGGAGTGTGCTCTTTCCTGACCCGTTTGGACCGAGGAGGACCGTCGCCTTGCCCCGGCTCACCCCCAGATCTACCGCCCGCAGTGCCTGCGCGCCCCCCTCGTAGGAAAAGGAGAGCCCCTCCACGGTTATCGCGCTCATCGGCGGAACCTCACGTTACCCGAGGCGAGGAGCAGGAGGAAGAGGGAGGCGCCGAGGGCGGAGGTGAGAATCCCGAGGGGGATCTCCGATGCAAAGGCGGTCCGGGCGATGCCGTCGCAGAGCAGCACCATGATTCCGCCGATGAGCAAAGACGCCGGTATCGCCCGACTCCCCTCGGCGCCGTAAAACCGCCGGGCAAGATGAGGCACCAGCAGGCCGACCCAGCCGACGATACCCGCCACGGAGGTGACCCCGGCGGTCGCCATCGAGGCGGAGAGCAGCAGGAGCGAACGCTCCCGGGAGGGGCGAGCTCCGAGGGAGAAGGCGGTCCGGTCGTCGAGGGAGAGCAGGTTCAGTCGCCACCGATAGACCAGGAGGGCGAGGACGCCCGGCAGAGCGACGGCAGCGCTGCCGAGGGCGCGATGCCGGGTTACGCCGCCGAGACCCCCGAGCATCCAGAAGGTGAGCTCCGGGAGCTCCGACAGCGGGTCTGCGAGGTACTTCAGGATGCCGACGCCCGAGGAGAAGAGCGCCGAGACCGCCAGACCGGAGATCACCATGCGAACCACCCAGCCGCCGAAGGTGAGGCGCCGCGCCACAGCGTAGGAGAGGCTCAATCCCGCGAGGGCAAAGGCAACCGCCGAGAGCTCCACCGCCCCGGGGAGGGCGGGCAAAAAGAGAATCGCCCCGGCGGCGCCGAAAGCTGCTCCCTGGCTCACCCCGAGAAAGCCCGGCTCGACCAGGGGGTTTCGAAAGAGCATCTGAAAGGCGCATCCCGCCCCACCGAGACTCACACCGAGGAGCGCCGCGGTAGCTACCCTCGGAAGGCGCAGATGCAGAAAAACCCGCAGCGCCAACGGGTCCCTCAGGAGCAGGCCCGGCCGCAGAAAGCCCGGCCGTGGGTAGCGTCCGAGGAGGAGAGAGAGAAAGATCAGCAGAATAAAGAGAAGAAAGAGCGGAAGGAGCGAGCGTTGCCCTTCACCCTTACTCAAAAAGCTCTCCCCCCAGGGTTGGAGCTATCGTCTCACGGTAGCGATCCTCGTCAAAGCCGTAGAACTCCCGGAAGAAGGCGCGGATCCGGCTCTCAAAGGGGACGGAAAAGGCGTCTCCATGGAGGAGATAGGCGAACCACTCCGCGGCAAGGACCCAGCGACTGTCGGGCTGAGCCCAGCTGTAGTAGTCCCAGGGCATCGCGTAGACCTCGCCCCCCTCGACCGCCCCGAGCTCCTGCCAGAGAGGGTCGCCCTCGACCGCTGCGAGAAGCTCATCGGGGGTGGAGCGGTAGGATACAAAGACGATAACCTCCGGGTCCCACGCTGCGATCTGCTCGAACTGGACCTGGTTCCAGCCGGGGCTCCCGCCTTCACCTATCCAGACCGGCTCGCCCCCGCCAAGGCGCACCTGGTCGGTCTGGATCCAGCCCGCCGGCGGAACGCTGTAGCTGTAGCCGTCTGCGCTCTCACTCCCGTAGAGCAGCAGCACCGAGGGTCGTTCCCGGCCGTCGGTCGCCTCCTGGAGCGCCTCCACCCGACTGCGGTAGAGCTCCACGATCTGTTGCGCCCGCTGCTGCTGCCCGAGAATCGTGCCGAGGGTGCGGATATCCCGGGCGTACTGCTCCGGCGTTTCGAGGTCGAGGTAGACGACGGTCGCGCCGGCGCTCTCGAGAGCCGCTCCGAGGGAGCGGGCCATCCGGCTTTTGAGAATTACAAGCTCCGGCCGGAGGGCGAGGATCTCCTCCGCTCCCGCGTTGCGGCCGAGCCCCGCTTTCTCCGATGCCCCCGCGTCGAGAACCGGAAAAAAATCCCCGAGCCCCTGGTTGGTCTGACCGACACCGACAACCCGCTCACCCGCATCAGGAAAGAGGTAGAGGGCGTCGACGAGCATAAAGGTCGCCTGTCCGGCGAGAACGATACGGGAGGGATCCTCCGGGATTGAGACACTCCGTCCAAGGGCGTCCTCGACGGTTATGGTCGCCGGCTCCTCGGGAACCCCGGTTGCCGCGAGAGGGAGGGCGAGAAGGATAAGGGAGAGAAGAAGAATCAGTTTAGGAAAGCTGTGCACGTTCAGTCTCCGATGGTTCGAGTTGGCCAAACTCTACCGAAGCGCCCGCGCCTGAGGCAAGCGGCGGTAGGCAATAGCAACAAGCTTGTAGATACTAAGGGTATGTCGCCGGATGCTCTATCGGAGGGCTCACACCCTCCGCGCCTGCCCATCGACTGCGTCCTCCTCGCAGCGGGCAGCTCCACCCGGATGGGCAAACCGAAACAGCTCATCCCCTTCAGGGGTCGTCCCCTTTTTTCCCACGCCCTCGATGCCGCCCTTTCAGCCTGCAGGAGGGTGATCCTTGTCTGGGGGGCCGTCGATCTCCGGGAGTATCTTCCGGCCCGGCCGGACCTGCTGCTCGTCGAGAACAGCTCATACCACCTCGGACAGCTTGGCTCCCTCCAGCGGGGACTGGCGGCACGGGAGAGCGAGAGCGCCTTTATCATGGTCGCGGACATCCCGCTCCTCCGCAGGGAGACTTTTTTCCAGGTCGCCGGGGCGATCGGCGGGGCTGCCGCGGCGTATCCGGTCTATCGGGGAGAGCGGGGGCATCCTGTCCTCCTCGCCCCTCCGGCTATCGAGGCGATCAGAACCGCGCACCCCTCGAGGCGGGCGATGCAGATAATCCAACCCCTCGGAGCGAGGCCGGTGGAGGTGGAGGACCCAGGCGTCACCAGCGACGCCGACACCCCCGAGGACCTCGCCCGGCTCGAGGATCTCGCACGCCTCCTGCGCGGTGGGTCAATGAGTTAACCGTACCCGGGCGGTCAGCCCGAAAGATCGACCACCTCGATCCTCCGTCCCTCCCCCAGGCTCCGCGCCCAGGCGACAAGGGTTGGCCTGACAGTAACGGTAACGTCCAGGGAGGTGGCGAGAAAGGTGGTCAGGGCGGGGGCAAGACCGCGCCCCTCGACCTCCAGGGGGCCCGCCTCGTCGAGGAACAGCCCCGCCCCGGAGGCGATCCCGCCCGCCGTTGCCTGCGCCCCCCGACAGAGCTCGCCGGCGCGGGCGGCGGCCCGGGCAAAGGCGTCCGGGGAGAACCAGAATCGTCGAAAACGAAACCACCCCTCTCCCGCGGGCCGCCTCAGGCGGGCAACGGCCATCCGCTCCACTCCCTCTACCGTCGGTCCAAAGAGCACCAGATCGTAGCCGACGACCTCCCCCTCCTCGAGGAGCTTCGGCTGGTAAATCCCCGCCGCCCCCGGGCTCCCCACGAGATCTTTTACAACGCGGGTCTTTCCGGCATCCCTCTCGCCGGTAACGATTCTGAGGAGCACGGTCAGAGGTCGAGAACGAGAACCCGGCTGTTTCGCTCCGGGTCGTAGAGGGCGCGCTTCTCCTCCGGCAGCCGGTCGACGGGGCTCTTTTTGAAGCCAAGCTGCTCGAACCAGTCGGAGGTCTGGGTTGTCAGAACAAAGAGTCGCGGAATGCCGAGGCTCCGGCCCCGGTCGATCAGATAGGAGACGATCTTCTGTCCGATTCCGAGGTGCTCGAAGGCGCGGTCCACGGCGATACCCGCGATCTCACCGGAGCCGTCGGGATATCGATGAAGGGCGCCGCAGCCGTGGATCGTGCCGTCGGTCTCGTGGACCACAAAGTCCTCGTAACGCCTGGCGAGCTCATCCTCGCTTCGCTTGACGAGAACACCCCGCTGGGAGAGGGGGAGCATCAGCCGGTGGACATCGGCGCTGTCCTCCGGTCGCATCGGCCGGATGCTCTGGTACTCGTTTGCATGGACCATCGTTCCCACCCCGAGGGTGGAGAAAATCTCCATCAGGACAGCCCCCTCGACGGTACCGTCGATTATGTGGACCCGGTTTACGCTCTGGGCTGCCGCCTTATGGGCAAACGCAACAAGCTCGTAGTCGGTGTAGTCCGTGTCGCCGTCGGAGGGACGGTTGGTGTGGAGAAACGCCTTTGCCTGAGCCACGTCCATCCTGCTGATCCGCCCGGTTCGGCCGGTGTCCACGCCCGCCGGCAGCTGGTAATCCCCCGCGTCGATCCCGGGGGTGCTCGTGATAAAAAAGAGCTTGTCCGCGGCGAGGCTCATACTGATCGAGGTGGCAAGCTCCCGGGAGGAGATGTTGTACGGCTGCCCGGAGCCGCTCCATCCGATGCACGGGAAGATCGGGACAAGCCCATCCTCAAGGACCGTGCGAAGCAGATCGAGCTGCACCCGCTCAACGTGGCCGGCGTGCTGAAAGTCGACGCCCCCCTCCACACCCACCGCCCGCGCCCTCACCCAGTTACCGAGGACCGCGTTGGTCCGGTGGACCGAGAGGGTGGTCAGAAGCCGGTTTGCCACATCGAAGGCCGCCATCTTGATAAAGGGCATCGCCTCGGGTGTCGCGATCCGCACCCCCCTGATCCGCTCCCAGCTTAGCCCGTACTGCGTGAGAACCTCGTCGATCCGCTGCCGCGCCCCGGGCACGAGAACCACATGGATACCCGCGCGATGGAGAAGCACCAGGTCTTTCACGAGGGGAGGAAACAGAGGGGTATCGATTACCTTGTAATCGATATGAAAGACGAAGGTCTTTCCGGTAAACCGGTGGGTGTAGGTAAAAACCTCCCGGATGAGATCAACCTGTTTCTGGATCATGCCGGCCTTCATTATCTGACTCCTGGCACATCCTACCCCGGGGACCCGCCCGAGAAAAGGGGGTGAGACCGACCTCACCGTCTACCCGGAGGCGTGGGGTTTCGCAACGTTACCGGATTGCCCTCCACATCGACGGTGAGGTTGAAGTTTCGCAGAGCTATTGACGCTACCGTCCGCAGCCACGAGGAGAAGGGCTAAGACGTGACGGTGAATCAGCCCGTCGCGGCAGGCCGGGAGGGCCCTCCGGCGCGACGAGGCGGAGGGCCGATAAGCGGGCAACTGCGTTGGCGTGGTATAGCAGCAGGTGCTTCGACGTGCCGGCGAGCGGAGGAGCTACCTCAAGGCCCGAAGACGAAAACATCATCGACGCCGGTTAAGGGTAGCTCAACCTGATTGAGCCCATCCATATCGTCGAACCTGTAGATCAAATTCGTATTGATGTCTGAAACGTAGATGCGATCCAACGAATCGATTGCCAGGCCACCGGGGCTTCCAAAAGCCGTTCCTCCTCCGGCGCTTCCGTCGTAAGTAACCTGATTGGCCCCGGCCATGTCGTCGAATCGGTACACAAGACTATTGTTCAGATCGACAACATAAATTCGACCGAAGGAATCGACCGCAGCTTCTCTGGGATTCGCAAAGGGAGTAACACCTCCGTCATACTCCTCCTGATTGGCACCGTCCATGTCGTCGAAACGGTACAGAAGCGCTTGATCAAAGTCGACGACATAGATTCCGCTTGCTGCAACTGTTACATTGATAGGTCTTAAAAACGGGGTGAGAACGCTTCCGTCGTAGGTAACCAAGTTCGTTCCAATCATGTCATCAAATCGGTGCAACGGCCCTGCGAAGAAGCTGCTGGTATAGATCTGTCCGCCGAAAACGCTAACTCCGTAAACATTGCCATTCCCGCCCGGATTGTACTCCGCTTGGTTAGTACCGTTCATATCTTCGAAACGGTAAAGAAGATCACCGTTGTTATCTGCGACATAGATATGAGTTGCGTCGACGAAGAGGGCGTTAATCGAGTTGGTAAATGGTGTGCCGGCGTTACCATTGTATGTCTCCTCGTTGGATCCCGCCATATCATCGAATCGGTATATTTCAGTTCCAGAGGCAGCGTAAATCTTGAGTGCCTGTTCATCATCAGTGATGGTAACCGCAACCGAACTCACGCCAAGCGCGTCATACTCGGCGTCACCACTGGTAACGGTGTGGTCAATGGTATCGTTGTGCGCTCCCTCAAAGACCGCGTCATCCACCGCGTCAACAATGATCTGCTGGGGAGCATCCCAGGTCGTGGCGTTAAAGATTAGCGACGTGGGTGTTGCACTCACCTCTGAGAGGTTTGGAGTCGCAGTGATTGTTACGTTTGCCGTCGGCTGCGTCGTCAGCACGATCTCGTATGACGCCCCTACGCCACCTTCTGTAACCTCAACGCTCGCGGTGGATACAGAGACTCCCGGAGCGTCGTTGTCCACGATACTGACGGTAACGCTCCCACCGTCGAGCCCCTCGTAGCCGGGATCATCGCTGCTGGTTGTATGGCTAATAGTATCCGAGTGATTGCCCTCCTCGGCGGCATCGTCGACGGCGGTTACCGTAACCTGCTGTGGGATACTCCAGTCGGTGGGGCCAAAGAGGAGAGTTGCCGTACTTGTTGACAGCTGTGCTCCGGGGTTGACGGCAACGGTCACCTCCGCGGCAGGTGCGCCGGTGAGGGAGACCTCGTAGCTGCCGGTCGTACCACCCTCGGTGACGGTAATGATCGTGGGTGACAAAAGAACCCCGGGATTCTCGGTGCCCGCCCCTATCTCTTCTGATTCCCGTAAAAAATCAGCCTGCTCCACATAGAGGTTGCCGCAGGAGCCGAGAAGTGCGGCGAACAGAAGCAGCGCAAGGGCGGTTGCTGGTACACGCGAGCGACGCCTGCTTCGAAAAGGTGAAACGCTGCTTGTCGCAGCGGCTGGTTTCAAAACGGAACGCTCCACTAACAAAGGCGACTCCCGACAGAGGGTAATTGTTAAATCGAAGCTCCAAAGAAGCAACAGCAGGTGAGCGGACACTCGCTACGGGGGCAACAGCGAACGTGGAGTTACCTGAACTATAGTTTGTCAAACCTGGGGCGCGCAAGAGCCCGGAGGCGAAAGGAGGCGCAAGGAGTCGAATTCAGAACTTGATGCCGAGTCCGGCGTGGAGGCCGATAAAGCTCAAAGCCTCCCGCTCCTCGATAAAGCTCCAGAGGCTGGTTCCGGCGTGAATCCGCAGGTAGCGCCCCCAGTTAAAGCCGAACTCCACCGAGCCCCTCACAGTGGCGACGTACTGGTCGTCCTCGATCGGCTGATCCTCAGGGTCGACGCCCTCGGCGAAGGTGTACTCGACGATTGCGAGCTGTACGCCCCCGGCTGCCTTCAGGGTAAAGTCCACACCCCCCAGGGGGCCGAAGCGATAGCCGAGAAACCCCAGGAGCGGGATAAACTCGTTGTTCGTCTCGATCTGTCCGTCTTCGAGGGGTGCAAAGGAGCCGAGGCCGGTGTCGATTCCCATAATGAGATTTCGGATGGGCAGATCGTTAAAGACCACCCGGGTAACGATTACATCTCCCCGGACAAAGAGATCTTCCGAGAGCTCGGATATCGGAATGAGATAGTCATAGCCCGCCTCGATACCAACCCGCCAGTCGTCGGCGGTACGCTCGACACGCAGGTAGCCGGGGATCGCAGGCGGCTCGCTCGCGAGCTCGAAGATCAGCTCGTAGTAGTCCTCAGGGCCGAGGGCAACCTCGTCCCGGGCCATAACGTAGACCTCGTCGTCGATCTCCTGGAGTATCTCGATCTTCCAGCTCCCGGGGAGGAGGGAGATCTCAGTGAGGTTGGTTCCGACGCTCTCCTCGTTAATGAGCACTTCGTAGCTATCCTGTGTGCCCTGATTGACGAACTCGAGCCAGCCGAATCCGGGAAAGAGCTCGAGGAGCGCCTCTTCGACCTCCTGCTGCACCTCCCGGCTCAAAAGGATGATGGCGTCCTCGTTACCCATCGCCACGAGGCCCCGGGCGTCAAACTCCTGGGAGAAGGTAAACCGCTCGAGGCGGGCGGACCAGATCTCGTAGAGGTATCTGTAGCTGCCGTCCCTCCGCTGGTCGAGGGCCCCAAGGATTATTACGTCGGTCTCCTCCGGCGGATCCTCCGCGAGCGCCTCGGCAAATGCGTCGAGATCCTCCGGCCCCTCCTCCACGGAGATCACAAACCGGTTGCGCCGGTTCAGCCGCCTGAGAAGGTCGCTGTTTATCCGCTCAGTGAGGGCGATTACGTTTGTGGGAGCGTCTTCGGCATCGGGCAGGTAGACACCGAGGGCGGGTTGGATCGGCTCCTGGGCGTGGAGCAGAAACGGCTGGAGCAGCAGAATCAGTAGGAGAACAGACAGGGGCGAACGCGACGACAGTGACAACGCTTAACCTCAGAAGAGACTCTAACACATCAGGCGGTAACTTGCACGGCTCCCGCCCGCCTCCTACACTACGTAGTGAGAAGCTCCATGGGTCGTGTTATATCAATTACTGTAACCGCCTTTCTTATCCTCCTCACCGGCTGCGACAACCGGCGGGATGATTCGACCCTCTCGAGCCTCGAGTCGAGGATCAACACGCTCCTCGAGCTGCACACTGTGGAGTATGTATATCGCGATGTCGTCTACTTTGGAGAGCAGGAGTATCTACTCGGTCTGTTCAGAACCCGGGATCAGCAGCTGTTGTTCGCCCTCGAGATCCGGGTCCAGGCAGGTCTCGATCTCGAGGATGGGGTAGAGCTTTTGCGGGATCCTGATGATCCGGAGCTGCTGTTGCTGATACTGCCGGCGGCAGAGGTGCTCCTCGTCGACGCCGTCGAAGAGTCCATCGAGCAGTTCTTTGTCCGGGAGCGGGGCGGGAGTATCGAGTGGGATCAGGTCTCCGGGGAGATGGAGGCGGTCAAGGATCGTGTCCGCCGGGACGCTGTTGAAAAGGGCATTCTCAACCGGGCGGAGGAGAACGCCAGGGAGCTTGCGACCGAGCTCATGGAGCTTGCGGGGTTCGAACAGGTGCAGGTTGAGTTCCGCCCGGCGAGGGAGCTGAGAGGGTGAAGCTCACGACGACCGTCACCATTACGCTTACCCTGACCCTCCTCGCCGCCGCCGCCGGGTTCCTCTTCCTCCCGCCCCTTCGGGGGCTGCTTATCGAGGAGGAGCGTACCTTTTCGAGCCGGGAGCTCCTCGCGGAGATGAACGACATCCTCGATCTCCAGACCGTGGAGTACGTATACCGGATGGTCTTTCCCCACGACTTCTACACCCCCGGTCTCACCCTCGAGGGGATCTTTGACCGCCTCGCCGGGGAGAGCGGCACACCCGAGGAGATTCTCACCGACGAGGAGCTCGCGTTCCTCAGAGCGTATAACCTCGCCTGGGATATCGGCTTTCCAACAACCCCGCAGGGAGAGTCATTTGTGGTTGTCACCGCTCGGGTGCGGGCGGGATACGATCTTTCCGGCGAACTGGAAGGGGTGTTTCGCCTTGAGCCTCTCGACCCGCAGACGTCCTTCCCGGAGTCGCTGCCGCCGGAGGAGAGTCGTGTGATCGTCTCCCTCCCGCGGGCCTCGGTGGTTGATGTCGTCCTCGAGGACCTCAGCAGTGAGAACTACCCCTACCCGCCGGCGAGGGTCGACGCGCAAGAGTGGCGTGAGATATCCTCGTTAGCAGGCGAGGTCGCGACGAGAAGAACCATCCGGGAGGGTATACTCGAGGAGGCGCAGGAGCAGGCGAGACGGTTTATCGGAGCACTGCTCACCGAGGCGGGTTTCGGGGATATCCGATTTAATGAGGGGTAGGACTTTACATCTCCCCATTGTTTTGATAATTTCTCTATATAGATTTTTTAATATGAGCATACAAGGAGCAACTATATGCCGGAACAGCTGACCAAAGACGCCTTCCTTCAGAAGGTGTTCAACTTCGAAGAGAACAAAGAGTGGAAATACGAAGGGGATAAGCCCGCGATTATTGACTTCTACGCCGATTGGTGCGGACCCTGCAAGATGGTCGCCCCGATTCTTGAGGAGATCGACCAGGAGTACGGGGACAAGGTTCACGTGTACAAGATCGATACCGACCAGGAGCAGGAGCTTGCCATGGCCTTCGGTATCCAGAGCATTCCCTCCCTGCTTTTTGTGCCCGTGGACGATAAGCCTCAGATGGCCCAGGGAGCCCTGCCGAAGGACGCGATGCTCCAGGCGATGCGGGAGGTTCTCAAGGTAGAAACTGCCTGAGCTTTTCCCCGAGACCAAAGACGAGGGGCAATCCGGAGGGGTCGCCTCTTTTTTTTTTGCACATACTGCCGGCGGAGATACTACGCCCCTCTGCCGTTGCCATTTTCTCGGGCTCCGAGTAGCATATGCAGGCTGTGAACGAAGACTCCGGCCCGCCTGACATATGCCGCCACCGGGGGTGGAGAAGGTAGCTATGCTGTTTTCCTTCGTCCTTCTCGGTGTGGCGCTACTCTTGTCGGGTGTCTTTTCCGGATCCGAAACCGCTTTTACCTCCCTGTCCTCCGCCGACGTCGAGCGTATCCGGACGACTCGTGGGCGCGGTGGCAGACAGGTCGCCCACCTCACCTCCGAGCCTCAGATCCTGCTGACCACGGTCCTCATCGGCAATAACCTGGTCAACATCGGAGCCTCGGTTCTCGCAAGCAGCATTACTATCGAAATCTTCGGCAGCGGCGCTCTCGGCTATACCACCGGTATTCTCACCCTCCTGGTCCTCATCTTCGGCGAGGTGGTGCCGAAGCAGCTCGCCATAAGCCACAACGAGACCGTCTCCCTCTACACCGCCCCTCTCATTCTCTTTCTCTCGATCATCCTCAAGCCCGTGGTCTGGTTTATCGCCTCCATCGCCGAGATGTTTACCCGCCTCACCGGAGGGACCCGGCGAGCGACGATCACCCAGGAGAGTATCCTCCACATGCTCAAGAGGGCGGAGGCGACCGGGATTATCGAGGGCTTCCGCTCTAAAATGCTCAAGAGCGTTTTCCGCTTCAAGGATCTCGAGGTCGGGGCGATCATGACCCACCGCACCCAGGTCTTCAGCCTCGACAAAAACACCACCGTCGGGGAGGCGATCCCGGAGGTCTCCGAGACCGGTTACGCCCGGATTCCGATCTATGACGGCGACCCCGAGCGTATCGTCGGGGTGGTCCTGGCAAAGGATTTAATGAAGCAGGTGGACAACCCGGACCTCCAGCTCAAGGAGATCATGATTCCCCCGGTTTTTGTCCCTGAACAGCGCAACATCCAGGCGATGCTTACCCAGCTCCTCCAGGAAAAACTCAACCTCGCCATCGTCCTCGACGAGTACGGCGGTCTGGCGGGGATTGTCACCATTGAGGATATCGTGGAGGAGATTTTCGGGGAGATCTATGACGAGAACGAGACCCGGGAGCGGGCAAAGATCACCCACCTCGGCCACGACCGTTACATGATCCGCGCAGACATTCCGATCCACGTCCTCAACGACTTTCTCCACAGTGAGCTGGAGACCGACCGCCACGTCCAGACCCTCGGGGGCTATCTCGTCCATGTAATCGGCCGGATACCCGAGCAGGGCGAGCGGATAGAGAGCCCTGCCGGGAGCTTTACCATCACCGGGATCGAGCAAAACCGAATCCTTCACGTCCAGTACGAGCGCCCTCCCCGATCAACGAAGGAGGAGTAGGTCCGGCGGAACATTGCAACACAGTTGCATCAGTCTGAAAATTTCGCTGAACTTAATCGATTACATCTTGTCATTACCCGTCGAAGGAGGTACATTCTTACTGCGACCGACAGCAAGGCGTACGGTGTTACCGGGGCCTCGCAAAACAGCCACCTTGTGGTTCCACTTTTGGGTTTCCCCTCAGGTTTTCTACCTCCTTTCCTGAGGGGTTTTTTTTGTCTTCTTCCTTTCCATGTCGGAACGTTGGCGCGCCGGGGTGGTCAGCGCCGGGGTGGTCAGCTCCGTCGATTATCCGAGCTGGCTGCGGATCCGGTCATCGAGGGCCTCCTGGTCTGCGCTGAAGCTCGCGAGTCCCGAGAGATTCATCAGGGAGTCGAGGGCGAGACTCCTCTCTGCAACCCGGCCGCTCCAGCGGCTGAAGCGGGGGATCTTGCCGTCCGAGGCGATCTGAGAGAGCTCTCCGTCGCTCATCCTGGGAAAGAGATCTCCGATACCCGCTCCCTCACACGCTGTGACGACAGCCTCTCCCCGCTCCGGCGGTCGCTCGCCGAGGGCGCGGGCGAGTTGTACCTCCTCGGCCTGGACACTCCAGAGTCGCTCGATCCCCACCACGTCCGCATCAACCCCGGAGTAGAGGGCGACCGGATACTCAGCCTCCCGCATCGTCTGCAGGGGAGGCGAAAGCCGCTGTCGGGCGTCGGAGGCAACCTTTACCGGCATGGTAAAGACGTCGGTACCCGCAAGGCTCGCCACCTGTCCCCCGTCGCGCATGCTCGCGGCGATCTGACGCACCGGCTCACGCTTACCCACCGACGCGCCGGCCACCGCCTCCTGGCTTGCGAGAGTGGTACGCTCCCCGACGTTTTCGCCGCTTCCGAGGCGGTTGTCCGCCACCACGGCGTTCAGCCGCCCGAGAAAGACGTTGACGTAGTTCGGCCGGGCGATCTCGGCGGCAAAGACGTTCTGCCGCGCGCTGAACCCGAGGGTCAGATTGACCTCGATTCCCCGCTCCCGGAGTTTCCTCGCCCCGATCAGCCCGTCCGCCGTAAAGGGGACCTTGACGATAAACGCCTCCGGGGCGATCTGGTGGAACCGTTCTCCGTAATGAACAATACCCTCCACGTCCCGGGAGAGATCCGTGTGGAGCTCTACGCTCACCCTGGTGCCGAACCGCTCTGCCAGGCGCAGACCGTGCCTCGCGTTGAGGATAAAGGAGAGCTCGAGGACCTTATCCTCCAGGGGCAACTCAGACAGGAGCGTTGCCCCCTCCCGGATGAGCTCGTCATAGATCCCTTTCTGTACCTCCCGGTTCAAGAGGGTGTTGTTGGTAGTGAGGGCGGTAAACGCCGGGCTCCACTCCGCCGCGGCTGCCTCCATATCCCCGGTGTCGAGCCACAACTCGGTACCGAGGGAGCGGAGGTTGTCCCAGAGGAGTACCGGGGAGCCCTCGCACGGTTCCTCCCGAACTCCGGTGGTAATAAACGTTTGAATATCCTGCTGAAGTCTCTCTGAAATCAAAACAGACCCCTCCTTGTAGTGAGTTTGAGTAGTGAGTTTGACCGAGCGTGCGGCTACCGGGCGCCGGCCGCTCCCAGGGCGATAGGGCCGCGGGGCGCCTGCCGGAGGAGGGCCGCCCGAGTAACGACCCCGTCGGCCGCGGGAGACGACCCGACGCTACCGCCCCGCCCCCTCGACACCACCCCTCCCCGGGGGCTCGAGAAAGCCGAGGGGAGCCTCCTCGTTGAGCCTGCGGCGCAGCGCCTTCCACTCGGGAACCAGGGCGCTCATCAGCGCGTAAAACCGGGGCCCGTGGTTCGCCTCCCGGAGGTGGCAGAGCTCGTGGCCCACCACGTAGGCGATACACTCCCGGGGCGCCGCGAGGAGCTCACTGTTCAAAATAATGCGGCCATCCGCCAGACAGCTACCCCAGCGCCGCCGCATCCGCCTGCTCTCGACTCCCCGAAGGGCGGGGATGCCGAGCTGCCGGGCTCGGGGAGCAAGCTCCGAGGCGATCTCGATGCACAGACGCCGGCACTCGCCGAGGTACCAGCCGTTTATCCTGCGATGGACCGCGGAGCTTCCCGCGTCGCAACGCAGCGCCACCCGGAGCGTGCCCTCCTCGGTGAGGGTCACCTCACCCCGGCCGGAGACAAGCGTGAGGGTAACGGTGGAACCGAGATAGGGAAGAGCGGCGCCCTCGGCCAGGCTTATCGGCTCGACCCGCGGAAGTCGGGCAAACTCGGCGAGCTTCGCCTCGATCCAGAAGCGTCTGCCCCGGACAAAAGCGTCAATCGCCCCTCGCGGCATCCGCCGGGGTGCGAGCACCCGGACCCGACCGTCCCGGGACACCTGTATCGCCACCGTCCGACGGCGACGCCCCTCGACAGTGTAGGCTATCGGCCCGCAGCGCCCCTCAGTACTCGCCAAGGGTAAAGTTGATGCCCGTGGTCAGCCGGGTGGCGGTGTTGATCCAATCATCTCCACCAATGAGGAGGTCCTGCTGCGCCTGGACAAACCAGCTCATCACAGGATGGACCTGGAGGCGTACACCTCCGGCGAGGTAAGGCCCCATGTAGAACCGGGACTCCTCCTCGTCAAAGTCGAAAACAGGGGTAATACCGGCGCCGAGGAGAAAGGTCGCCGACTCTCCGGGAAAGAGAAAGTTGAGCCCGAGATTGATGGGAAGCAGAAAGAGAGGGACCGTATCACCGGCGGAGTCCTCCTCGGTGGCAATGCCGAAGAAGACGCCGATATCGAGCTCGAGGTCCGGCCGGAGCGCATTGAGATAGTTCGCTCCCGTGGTTAGATACGCGGTGTCGTAACGAAAGAAGTTCCCTCCGATGTGGGCGGAAAAGGAGGAGTCCGCCGAAACAGGGGCGGGCACAAAGAGAAGAACCATCGTTGCAACTGTCAGGGTCAGGATCGCTCGCTTCATCTATTACCGCTCCTTACTCAGAACCTTCCGTAGAGCTTCGTCGCGCAGGAGGGACACAAGCCCCCTCGCAGCCGGTTCTCCCGAACCTCGAAACCCAGTCGATCGATGCAGAGTGTAGCGCACTTGGGACAGAAGGTCTGTTCATACTCTCTATGTCGGCGGCTGAAACAGTAGATGAACGGGATTGTTGTCTCAGCTTTCGCCCGCCGGTATATCCGCTCCAGAAACGTCTCACTCGTCGGTTCCCAGTCGCCCATGTTATAGGTTGGCCTGAAGGAGCTCAGATGCCAGACCGCGACCCCCGCCTCATCGAGGGCGCCGGCGAGCTCCATGATCTCCTGTTCGGTGTGGACGCCCTCGAGGAGCATCGTCGTCACCTCCAGAACCGGCTCCCCTTCCATCGCCGCGATCTCCCTGATATTTCTCAAAACCGGAGCCATCGGTGTCTTGCAGATACTCCGGTAAAACGCTTCGCCCCCTTTGAGATCTATGTTGAACGCGTCGATCAGGGGCAGAAAGCGTTGGAGGGACTCCCGGGTAAAAAACCCGTTTGTTATCATCACATTTGATCCCCCCGCCCGACGAACCTCCCCGGCGGCGTCGAGCATGTAGTCCTGCCAGACCGACGGCTCACTGTAGGTAAACGCCGCTACCTGATGCCCCCCCGCCTGCAGCTCACCGGCAAGATCTGCGGGAGCGATGTAGCGTGTCTTGAGGGAGCCGAAGAACCGAGGTTGGGAGATGGCGTAGTTCTGGCAGAACTCGCACCCCATATTACATCCGAACAGCGCGCTCGACAGGGCAGTGACGCCGGGATAGAAGTGGTAGAGCGGCTTCTTCTCGATCGGATCGACCGCGAGAGAGACGTGCTCTCCGTAGTTGACCGTAACGATCCTGTCTCCCTCCCGCCTGCGGATAGCGCAACGGCCGGTCTGCCCGTCGGCGAGGTTGCAACGGTGCTCGCAGAAATCGCAGCGGATCCGGTCTGTTTCACTCATCCCTCTGCTCCTCCCAGGTCTCCGCGCATCCCGACAGTCGATGCCCCGAGGGCTCGACGAGAACCCCGGCGCAACGAGAGCTGTCTCGGCGACTGATTCTGACCGTCTCGAAGACGCCGAACCGCGCCTGCCCGCTTCGCCAGCTCCCCCTCGGGGCTCCAGCTTTCCGGGTAAGCATCTCCAGGGTCGTCACCAGATCCCACGCCTGCTCGCCGGCAACCTCCGGCAGAAAGAGCGCTCTGCGTCCGCCAAGGGTGAAGAGCAGACCGTGGCGGCCGAGCTCTATTTCGGTGTAGCTCGAGACAGGCTCGATCGGCGAGAGGAGAGAGAGACTCAGCGTAATCTCGCCGAGCTCCCCGGGGCCAACCGGTTCGAACCGCGGGTCGGCGAGGGCGGCGTCCCGGATCACCCGGGGGATAAGGATGCCCAGGCCGCCGGCGCCGGCAAACTCGCCGATGCAGCCGCGCAGCGCTCCCTCCCTTCCCCGGAGGGTGGCAAACAAACCGTAATCGAGGTCGAGAAGGTGGATCTCCGGCGGTGCCGGATGGGGGGAGCCGGTAACAAGAGCGGAGAGGTACGCCTCGCCGTAGTCGAGAAGGGCTGTCGCGTCGGGTTGGGAGACAACAATCATGATGAGTCCTTTAGAAAAACGATAGAGCAGTAGCAGACAAACTCCCCCCGCCTCGGGCCGAAGCTGTTGGAGTTGTAGTAGCGCACCAGCTCACCGGTTGCCCCGAGCCGTGGAAACAGGGACGCCCCTAAGAGTATCGGATAGCGGCCGCAGACGGTAATCGGACTCCCGTAGCGGCGAAGGAGCGCCTCGGAATCAGAGGCGGCGGCCATCTGCGCAACCTGACGGTCCTCGGATTCGACCGCGGCTTCCAGCCGGGGGAGGTCATCCTCTGTTGCGGCAGACCCGAAGGGGGCGTAGTCAAAGCGCGTCCCGTAATGGGTAAAGTCGCTGCTCACCAGGATAAGCGTCGAGTCGAGCTCGTCCCGTCTCTCGAGGCGCTCAAGGATCAACGAGGCGAGGCGCTCGGTCGTCTCGAGAGAGGAGAGGGGAGCGACAAGTCCCAGGGAGAGGGTTGTCTCCTCCGGCAGGATATGGCGGATAAACGGAAAGAAGAGCTCCGTCCCGTGTTCCTCCTCCACCTCCCGGTTGCCCGGGCGCAAACCCTCCCCGGAGCCCCAGAACTCCGGGTCCCCCCGGATCGAGCCGAGCGGTGTCTGGTGGGAGGCAAAGCTCTCCACCGTGAGGGTGTCCGCCGGGAGAGGATGATAGTGGCTCGGAGAGAGCAGAAGCACCCGCCGGGGCGGGGTGTCCGCCCCCCGCTCCCAGGCGTCCCGAAGGCTCGCGAAAGCGTCGGCCATGCCGTAGCCTGAGTAGCTCAAGCCCGCGTGGGGGAGCACCGCGCCCCTCACCTTTCCCGGACGACCCTCCGCCCTGGCGAGGTATCCCTCGAGGTCGCAGGTCAGAGCGGCTTCCTCCTCAGGATACCAGCGGCCGGCGAAGATCGCGTTGTTCACTGTTTTGCTTCGACTCATATGTAGGGCTTTCTTCAAGTATAAAAACAGAGAGCCCCTACCCACAACCCGAGGGCGGAGGCAACTCAGATTGACCGCTCGATAGCCATTAGGTATCATCGCGCCATGAGTTACCCCTTCGAGACGATTGAGCCAAAGTGGCAGGAGTACTGGGAGAAGAACAAGACCTTCAAGGCCGTGGAAGACGCCTCGATTCCGAAAGAGAAGCGGCGCTACGTCCTCGATATGTTCCCCTACCCCTCCGCGGCGGGCCTCCACGTAGGTCATCCCGAAGGGTACACCGCCACGGACATCTACTGCCGATACCTCCGGATGAAGGGGTACGCGGTCCTTCACCCTATGGGCTTTGACAGTTTCGGGCTCCCCGCGGAGCAGTACGCGATCCAGACCGGCACCCACCCGCGCACCACCACCGAGGAGAACATCAACCGGTTCCGGGAGCAGATCAAGTCCCTCGGTTTCTCCTACGACTGGGACCGGGAGGTAGCAACCCACCGGCCGGACTACTACAAGTGGACCCAGTGGATCTTTCTCAAACTCCACGAGCAGGGACTCGCCTACGTTGACGAAATCCCCGTCTGGTACTGCGAGGCTCTCGGAACGGTTCTGGCCAACGAGGAGGTGATCTCAACCCCGGAGGGGCCGCGGTCGGAGCGGGGGAATCATCCGGTTGAGCGCAGGCCCGTGCGGCAGTGGATGCTCAAGATAACCGAGTACGCCGACCGGCTCCTCGAGGGGCTCGAGGAGCTCGACTGGCCGGAATCGATCAAAATCATGCAGCGGAACTGGATCGGCCGGAGCGTAGGGGCGAACGTCTATTTCGATATAGTCGGCCACGAGAAACGCCTCGAGGTATTTACCACCCGACCGGATACCCTCTTCGGCGCGACCTACATGGTCCTCGCCCCGGAACACCCGCTGGTGGACGAGATCACCACCGCGGCGCAGTTGGACGAGGTCCACGGGTATGTGGAAAAAACGAGGTTCAAGTCGGACCTCGAGCGCACCGACCTGGCCAAGGATAAAAGCGGTGTCTTTACCGGCGCCTATGCGGTAAACCCGGTCAACGGACGGGAGATACCGATCTGGATCTCCGACTACATTCTCATATCCTACGGAACCGGAGCGATAATGGCGGTCCCCGGCCACGACCAGCGGGACTGGGAGTTCGCCGAGAAGTTCGGGCTTCCGATCATCAAGGTCGTCGACAACCCGGAGAACCCGGGACAGGACCTCGGGGAGGTTTTTACCGGCGAGGGAATCGCGGTCAACTCCGGTGAGTTCGACGGAACCCCGACGGCGGAGTTCAAGGAGAAGATAACCTCCTGGCTCGAGGAGCGGGGTCGCGGCAAAAAGTCGGTAAACTACAAGCTCCGGGACTGGATCTTCAGTCGCCAGCGCTACTGGGGCGAGCCGATCCCCCTGGTGGAGTGTGAGGACGGCCGGTTCTACCCGATCAAGGAGGAGGAACTTCCCCTCACCCTTCCGGAGGTGGAGAGCTACAAGCCGCGGGGAACCGGGGAGTCTCCCCTGGCCAACGAGGAGGAGTGGGTCAACACCGGCTGTCCCGTGGACCCGGACAAGCCGGGCAAGCGGGAGACAAACACCATGCCCCAGTGGGCGGGAAGCTGCTGGTACTATCTGCGCTACCTCGACCCGAAGAACGACAAGGAGCTCGCCGCCAGGGATAAGATCGATTACTGGATGCCCGTCGACCTCTACGTAGGTGGGGCGGAGCACGCGGTGCTTCACCTGCTGTACGCCCGGTTCTGGCATAAGGTGCTCTACGATATCGGCGTGGTAAACAGCGACGAGCCGTTTATGCGGCTGGTAAACCAGGGGATGATTCTTGGGGAGGGAGGCGTGAAGATGTCCAAATCCCTGGGCAACGTCATAAATCCCGACGACATCGTTGGTGAGTTCGGTGCGGACTCGATGCGGG
Organism: Spirochaetaceae bacterium; assembly: GCA_046541355.1. Lineage (GTDB taxonomy): Bacteria > Spirochaetota > Spirochaetia > DSM-27196 > Alkalispirochaetaceae > CAYZHV01. The sequence goes on along the minus strand of JBKHDM010000018.1, from coordinate 13,856 downwards.
TCTACGAGATGTTCATGGGCCCCTTGAGACAGGAAAAGCCGTGGTCCACAAACGGTCTGGTGGGAGTGCACCGCTTTCTCGACCGGGTCTGGAGGCTCAGCGAGCGAACCATCCTCGATGAAACACCCCCGGAGCCTCTGATGCGGACACTTCACAAGACGATCAGGAAGGTCGGGGAGGACACGGCGGAGCTCTCCTTTAACACCGCCATCTCCCAGATGATGATCTTTACAAACGAACTGTTCAAGATCGAGGAAAACTACCGCGCCCTCTGGGAGCCCTTTGTTCGCATCCTCTCGCCCTACGCTCCCCACATGGCGGAGGAGCTCTGGGAGAAGCTCGGCAATCCGCCGCCGGTCTCCCTCGCCGACTGGCCGGTGTACGAGGAGGAGCTCACCAAGGATGAGGAGCTGCAGATCGTCCTTCAGGTAAACGGCAAGGTGCGGGCAAAGATGACCCTCCCCGCGGGCCTCGACAAACACTCCCTCGAGGAGCACGCCATGGCCCACGAAAAGATCAGGGAGTGGACCGAAGGCAAGACGGTCCGCAAGGTGATCGCCGTCCCGGACAAGCTGGTCAACGTCGTCGTCGGGTAGCCCCCGCGGGGCAACCCGCCGTCGCGACCCGGGCCAATGCCCCCGCGGGGCAACCCGCCCCCGCGCCTGGGCAGCTTCGCGGCGCCGGCCCTCTACCGCCAGGGGCCCAAGAACTCCCACTCCGGCGCCCGTTCACCGTCCCAGCTGACAACCACCTCAACCAGTCCGTCCTCCTGAAAAAACCGGTGGATCCCCGCCTCGATCTCCAGGACGAGACGGCTTGTGCCGTCGACCATTCGGGACTCCACGACCGGGCGCAGCGGGTTTTCGGTGAGATAGCGCCCGGCGGGGGCGGCCCGCATGGTGGTCTCCCGCTCCCGGGGCGAGAGGTAGGAGGAGCGAAAGCTCCCCTCGAGGAGCTGCCTCAGGGCGAGTTCCCGGTCCGCCTGCCACGGGTCGCCGCCGCAGCGGGCGCGCAACTCCGCCTCGAGGCGGGGCTGGTTGACCGCGGCAAAGTTAAACCCCCGCCGCTGCATCTCGGTAAAGAGCCACGCCTCAAACCCGCGCCACCAGCTCCCCTCCAGTCGCGTACGCTCCACCAGGTCCCGGGGATAGAGTGTTCCTCCCGGCAGCAGCCGGCGCACCCCCCGGTCCGTCCGCAGAAGCGGCGTTATCACCACCGCCGCGCCGTTGAGGCGCTCGACCTCGACTCTGACCGTCCGCCCCGGTGGGATCTCCTCCCTCACCCATTGCCCCCTCTCCCCCCTCCAGCTCACCTCATAACTCAGGCGACGGGCAAAGGCGTCCCAGGAGGAGGGCGGCAGGGGCGTTGTAAGCTCCAGGGAGCGCCCCGCCCCCGGGAGCGCGCACCCTCCCGAAGCCGCCGCCAGAAGCAGCGTCAGGATGAGCAGCGGGGCGGCAGCGGGCGGTGCAACCGCCGGGGAGCGAGGACGGTCTGATGAAATCACTCAGTTGTGGTTGCTCCCCGTTCCCCGGGGAATTCAGCCAAGCCGCGAGCCCCAGGGAGTGTCGAGCCCGGCTTGCTGAGGAGCTTAGCCTTCGGATATGCTTGCCCGGTGGACGAGGAGTTTATCCCGAGACTTAGTGAGGCCCTCGAGAGTCGGGCGGAGCAGCTTCGAAACGAGGAGCTCCCGGACCTCAAGGAGCGCTTCCGGAGCTTTCAAGCTTCCTTCACCTCGGTTTACAACGTCCTTCTCAGAAAAGGCCTCGTCCAGGAGGACCCCTACAAATACGAGCATCACATCTCGGAGATCAAGACCCCCGACGACGCTCCCTTTCTCGACTCCGAGAGGGACGAGCAGATGACGATCCGCCTGAGTCAGTATCAGAACCTCCTCGATTACATAAACAACTACTACGACTTCTCTCTCGAGGCGCTCACCCTGCGGGAGCTCAAAAAGCTGGTACGGATGGTGCGCTACATCGACTGGCAAAAGGTGACAAACACCTCCGGGAGCTTCACCACCCGTTACCTCGCGGACTTGGTGGGAAAGCTCCAACGTGAGTCCGACCCCCTCTCGGTGGACATCGTAGACGACGCGAGGGATCAGCTTGCAAAACAGACAAAGCGGATTCTCCAGATCCTCAAGCACGTGACCACCTACCAGCGGGAGGTCTACAAGCTGCGGGTCCGGCAGGAGGTGCTTCCCGAGGCGTCCCTGCCACAGCGGATGAGTGAGGCAGGCAAGCAGCAGGGGACGCAAAAGATAAAGCGAGCCTTTACCCGGAAAATGAAGGGCGAACCGTACCTCGGGGATCTTATCAACGAGATCCTCGAGGAGGATTACGGCGACGAGGGTCCCAAGCGACGGGAGGAGCTGATCAACACGCTCCAGGTCAAAAAAGAGGAGCAGAAGAAGAAGGAGAAGCCCTCGGACCGACTCAAGCCGCTTCTCCTCGAGGCGGCCCGGGCGATAGCCAACACGAGCCGCTCCCTGGACCAGGGGGCGAGGAAACTCGAGGATAACTGTCTGGTCCTCGAAAACAGGAAACTCACCTTCGGCGAAGTGATCACCCAGGTTCTCAAGCGGATCTTCGGCCAGGAGGAACGAAAGCGATCGTTTACCATCGAGTACGTCGACGAGGCTACCTCGGCTCGCCAGACCGAGGAGATTGCCTTTGACTCCTTCCTCCACCGGGTCAGCCGTAAGTCGCGTATCTACGCCGCACTGATGGTGCGGGGAAGTCAGAGTTACCGCAAGCTCGAGAGTAGCAGCGAGGATAAGATCCTTCAGTTCCTCAACAAGGATCTGGAGGAGTTGTCCCGGACAATAAAACAGTTCGACTCTCTGGCGACCTTTTTTCGCAGCGAAGTACCGAGGGACCAGCGCAACCAGTTACGAGATCTCGAGCCGGAGATCGGAACGATAAAAGAGCAGATCGCCCTGGCCAAAAAGAAGCGGCATCAGTATGTCTCCAGGATGGAGGAGCTCGAGCAGCTCAAGAAGCTCGGGATCGACAACACCGAGGGGTATTAGGCAGGGAGCCGTCCGTCCGGGCTGCTCCGGTATAGTCCGAGAATACGAATCTCCCGGGCCGCCGACTCGAGCTCTCTGATCGCCTCCTCAAAGAGCGCCCGCTCCTCGGGAACCTCGACATCGAGATAGAACATGTACTCCCAGGGTTTTCCGTGGATCGGTCGGGATTCGATTTTCTTCAGGTTGAGAGAGCGCTCGGCCATGATCTTCATGCATTCAAACAGAGCCCCGGGCTTGTCCTGGGTCGCGAATACGAGGGACGCCTTGTCCGCCCCGACGTCCTCGGGCGCCTCACTCCGGGCGAGGATCGCAAAGCGGGTGTAGTTCCGGGGGTTCGTCTCGATCCCCTCTTTCAGCACCGCCATGCCGTATATCTGCGCCGCCGAGGCGTTGGCGATCGCGGCGAGTTCCCTTTTTCCCTCCCTGGCGACCGCCGCTACGGAGCCCGCGGTGTCGTAAAAAGGGACAACCTCCCACTCCGGATGGTTGTCGAGAAACTCCCGGCACTGGTCGAGGCCGGGGATCTGAGAGTAGACCGTCCGCACGTCGGAGAGGGAGGAGCCGGGCACACCGATGAGGGAGTGCTCGATCCGCAGGAATGTCTCTCCGATGATCTTGAGGTCGGGGTACTGAAGCATGAGGTCGTAGTTCTCGTGGATCGAGCCGATCAGGGAGTTCTCGATGGGAACCACCCCGAAGGTGGAGCTCCCCTCGAGAACCGATCGGAAGACGGCGCGAAAGGAGCTCTGGGGTACCGCCTCCACCTGCTGGTCCTGAAAGTACCGCTCCAGGGCGATCTGACTGTAGGCGCCCCGCTCCCCCTGGAAGCTCGCCTCCGTCCTGCCCCCCTTTCCCACCACGTGGAGATCCGCCGACCGCGCCCGGCCCGCGGCGCTTCCGAGGGAAGAGACCGGAAGACGGCTCACCTCCTTGCCCACCACCGGAGAGAGCGCCTCGATATCCCGCATGAGCTTTTCAAACTGCTCGGGAAAGAGGGTCTGAGGGCCGTCGGAGAGGGCGCGCTCCGGGTCGGGATGGACCTCCACAATGAGGCCGTCCGCTCCCGCGGCGACCGCCGCGAGCCCGACGGGAAGCACCTTCTCCCGTATACCGGTCGCGTGGCTCGGGTCGACGATCACCGGGAGGTGGCTGAGCTTCTTGACCACCGGGATCGAGGAGATGTCGAGGCTGTTTCGGGTGTAGGTCTCAAAGGTGCGGATGCCCCGTTCGCAGAGCAGAACATCCTCGGCGCCGTGGGCGAGGAGGTACTCCGCCGCCATGAGCCACTCCTCGATCGTAGCCGCAAGTCCCCGTTTGAGCATTACCGGAGCTCCGATCGCTCCGACCCGCTTGAGAAGCTCAAAGTTCTGCATGTTCCGGGCACCGATCTGGTAGACGTCGACGTACCCCCGCATCAGGTCAACCGTGTCCGGGGAGACGATCTCGGAGATCACCGGCAGCCCCGTTGCCTCCCCCGCCTCCTTGAGGTAGCGAAGTCCCTCCTCCCCGAGGCCCTGAAAGGAGTAGGGGGAGCTTCGCGGTTTGTAGGCGCCTCCCCGCAGCATAACCGCCCCGGAGCGGGCGACGATCTCGGCGGTCTCGAGGATCTGCTCCCGGCTCTCCACGGCGCAGGGACCAGCTATCACCCCGATCCGGTTACCCCCGAACTTGACCTTGCCCACCGAAACCACCGTGTCATCCTTCTTGAACTCCCGGGAGGCGAGTTTGTACGGCTTGCTGATCGGTATGACCCGCACGACGCCGGGCTGGAGCTCCACCTCTCTCAGATCGATCGAGGCACTCCCGACGGCTCCGAAGATCGTCTCTTCCTCTCCTACGATCTCCCGGACCGTAAAGCCTCGGGTTGCGAGAAACCGGCGTAACTGTTCCTTATCCGCGTCCCTGATGGAGCGCTCGAGAACGATGACCATAGTGGGGGACTATAGCACTACGTTCGGGTGATAGGAAACTCCTCACCTATGTAACGACGGAACCGTTCGAGCAGCTGCTCGCGGTAGGCAAAGACCCGTTGGACGTAGATCTTGGTGCTGGCGGGGGTCATACCGTTGATCACCCTGAATCGGCCGGCGTTGTAGATCGCCACGGCAACCTGGGGCTCCGGAGACTGCTCGAAGCACCAGGAGAGATACTCCGTGCCGTGGAAGGCGCTGATATCCGGGTCGAAGAAGTCCTCCTCCGTGAGGTCCCGAAAGGTGAGGCTGTTGAGCTGAAAGACGCCTCGGTCGATGGAGGTAGGGTTCTGGTTTACCGCGGTTCGGGAGAATCGGCTCTCCACAAAGGCGAGGGAAAAGACAATCGAGAGGGGAAGGTCCGCCCGGTCGGCGTGGTAGAGGATCGGCATCGCGATTTCCGGGTCCCCGGTGAGATCGAGAAAAAAGCGCACGACCGCGTCGTGGGTAAGGTCCTCCCGGTAGAGGGAGAGCATCGGCGTATCCGACTCCAGGAGGTTTCCCACGTTCTCATAGCTCCCCGGCAGGCCCGGCAGCAGTTCCTCGCTCCAGGTCGCCGAAAACGTGTAGGTCTCCAGCTCTTCTTCCCTCTGCTGGAGCAAAAAGGGACCGGAGGTGCTGCAACCAAGGAGAAATGCGGCGGATAAAACTATCAGAAAGCGATTGGTCATATCTCTGTCTTAACTACCACCGCATGTCCATTGAGATTGTGCACCACTACCCGGTCCTCCCGGGCCATCTCCTCGTTGACAAATGCGGTTACCCCCTCGCAACCGTAAAAGCCATAATCGTCGTAGACGATAACCCCGCCCACCGGCATCCTCGGCCAGACCCAGTGCGCAACATCCTTCGCGGACTGATAGACATCGACGTCCACGTGGCACAGGGCGATCCTCCTCCCCCCGAGGAGGTGGGCGCTCTGTTCCGGAAAGATCCCCTTCAGGATGGTGTAATCCGACAAACCGAGGGAGTCAAGCAGCTTTTCCACCACCTCGACGCTGGTATCCGCGTGCTCGCCCCCCTTGTAGTAATCATCCTTCGGACCCGCCTTTACCACGCCCGTAAAGGTATCCGCAAGCCAGAGATGCCTCTCTATACTAAACGTAGACAGAGCCTTGCCCATCAGTCCAGCGCTCCCGCCCCGCCAGACACCGACCTCCAGGAGGTCCCCCGGGAGATGCCGGGTCTGCCCAACCAACTGCCAGAGCTCCCAGAGACGGTAGATGTCGACCTTTGTGTGTGCCCCCACCGCCTCTGCACTCTCGAGAAACCGCTCGTCCAGTTCCCAGGGGCGATAGTCTGAAACGCTCTCCAGCGGCCCGTACCCACGGGGGTACTCTTTGCCCGTACTCACCTAAAAGCTCCTTGCTACGATTTTTGTGTACCCGTACTATACAGAAGTTCACCCGGCGGTCCAACGGGCCGATGGGGGTGAGCAAGACGACTACCGATGACGAAACCGTGGCAACCGGAGAGCTGGCGCAAGCTGCCGGCAAGACATCAGATACCATACGACGACCCCGACGCCCTCGCCCGCGCTCTGAGGCGGATCGCCACACTTCCGCCTGTGGTCTTTCCAGGAGAGGTGGACCGGCTCAAAGCTCAGATCGCCGAGGCCGGCGCGGGAAGAAGCTTTCTCCTCCACGGGGGCGACTGCGTGGAGCGGTTCGAGGATTGTAACCGGAGCACCATCACCGACAAGATCAAGATACTGCTCCAGATGAGCGTCATCCTCACCTACGCTCTGCGTAAGCCGGTCGTCAAGATCGGCCGAATCGCCGGGCAGTACTTCAAGCCGCGGTCCGCGGAGACCGAGGATGTCGAAGGCGAAGGGGTTCTCACCTACCGGGGCGACCCTGTCCACCGGTTCGAGGCCGCCCCCGAGGCGCGTCGCCCCGACCCGGAGCGCCTCGTGGAGGGCTACTTCCACGCCGCCGCTACCCTCAACTACATCCGCGCCATGATCCACGGCGGCTTCGCCGACCTCCACAACCCGTACACCTGGAAGCTCCACTTTATGGAGCAGAGCGAGGAGTGGGAGGAGTACCGCACGGTGGTGGAGAGGATCCTCGACGCGATCAGCTTCATGGAGTCCTTCGGCGGCGTTAATCGGGAGCAGCTCGGGGAGGTGGAGTTCTTTACGAGCCATGAAGGGCTCCACCTCGACTACGAGAGCGCCCTCACCCGGCGGGACGAGGAGAGCGGCCGGTGGTACAACCTTGCAGCGCATATGGTCTGGCTCGGGGAGCGGACCCGGTCGGTCGAGGAGGCCCACGTCGAGTACTTCCGGGGGATCGCCAACCCGATCGGTATCAAGATCGGTCCGTCCATGGAGGCGGGGGAGCTTGAGAAACTCCTCAGCCGCCTCGACCCTGACCGGGAGGCGGGTCGCATTACCCTTATCACCCGCCTCGGAGCCGGTATGGTGACCTCCAGGCTGCCGGAGCTCATCCGGGCCGTCCGGGAGCACGGTTCACCGGTCGTCTGGAGCTGCGATCCGATGCACGGAAACAGCCGCACCACCGCCACCGGGGTCAAAACCAGGCGGTTCGAGGAGATCCTCGCGGAGCTCAACGCCTCGCACGAGACCCACCGACGGGAGGGCTCCCGCCTGTCGGGGGTGCACTTCGAGCTTACCGGGGAGAACGTAACCGAGTGCACCGGGGGTGTGGGCAATCTGAAGGAAGAGGACCTCGGAGGCAACTACCGCAGCTTCTGCGACCCCCGGCTGAACTACGCCCAGAGCCTGGAGACCGCCTTTCAGATCGGCCGCTGGGGCGCCTCAGCAGTGAGGACGCCTCGGCAGTGAGGACGCCTCGGGAGTGAGGACGCCCCGGGCGCGCCGACCCTACCCGCCGCGGCCGACCCTACCCGCCGCGGCGGGACTGCTCCCGCCGGGGCGAGGGCAGTGCCTCAGCGAACGTAGGGAAGCAGATGGTTAACGTACGCTCCGGCGCCGCCGGGACGGTAGCCGGTGCGGAAAACCTGCTCCCCCTCGGCGGAGAGAATCACCACCGTCGGGTACCCTTCAACCTCGAACTCATCGCTGAGACCGGCGTTTCTCTCCTGAAGCTCCGCGGATATCTCCCGCTCTCTTGGAAAGTCTATGAGTACCGGTACAACAAAGCGCTCCTCAAAAGAGCGGAAAAGCTCCTGAGAGAACACCTCACCGACGAGCCGCTCGCACCAGCCGCACCAGTCGCTTCCGGCAAAGTAGTACATGATCTCCTTGTCCTCGGCGACGGCACGTTCCCGCGCCTCCTCCAGGGAGATCTCCCAATCATACACCTCCCACTCCTCGGCTGAAACGCTTGAGAGGGAGAGGAGAACGGCGAAGGCAGCGCAGAAAATCAACCTTTTCATGGCGAGTATAGTAGCGAATTGCGCCCCCCGATGGGAGAGGCTACCCGCCCCTCACGGTTCTGTCAGTACCGCCAGATCCTCGAACCGTCCGCGACCCTTGGTTCGCAGGGCTATCTCCACCCCCTCGTCAATGCCGAACCAGCCGTTGTACAGGAGCTTGACCTCCCCGTCCACGGCGACCGTGATATCTCCGCTCTCAGGCTGATAGAGCACCTCGATCGCCATTTCGTCGGTGATCACCTCGGGGATGACCCCGCCGGCAACCCGACCCATAGCGACATCGTCGCTGGACCGATAGATCTGGAGAAAGGTGTTGTCGCTGCCGTAGCTCTCCGGGTCCCGGGTAAACCAGATGAGCAGCGACTCGCCGTGGCCGTAGCCCATCGGTCGCTCGACGGAGGAGGCAAAGAGGTGGAGTCCGAAACCGGTCCAATCCTCCCTCTCCAAGGATCGCGCGGTAAAGCGAAAGAGCGTCGGGCGGCTCATCTGCTCCAAAGGGAGGGCGAATCGGGAGAAGTACTCCCCCCGGTCGTTCTGTTCCGCCGTGGTGTCACTGACGCTCCACTGCCCCATCCGCGCCTCTCCCGAGGAGAACCCCTCGAGGAGAGAGCGGCTCATCCGTGCTGTGAGAGCATCAAGAAGCTCCCTCGCCGTGGCGAGCTCGGCCGACGGCTCCGGCGGGGAGGGCACGCTCGGCACAAGCTCCACCCTCGGGTCCTCCGTCGGCTCCTCCCTCGGCTCCTCCCGCGGGGAGTCCAGAGCGGTTCGCAGCTGTTCGTTCTCCCGAACCAGCCGCTCGTTCTCCTCCTGAAGCTCCCGGATCAGCTCGGCGATCCCGTCGGCCTCCTGGCGCAGCGCCCGAAGCTCCCGCTCAATCCGGCCTATATCCAGGGTGAGATCCTCCACCGCCTCTCCATCAGCTCCCCCGGAAGCGGCTTGCCTCGCCCCTTCGAGCTCCTGCGAAACCGTTTCCAGGCGCCTCTGGAGCTCGGCAATCTCTGCATCCCTCTCCCTGAGCTCCCCGGTAAGGGCGCTGTTGGACTCGGTGAGTTCCTCGATCACCTCTTCCTGCCGGGCAATAGCCTCGATACCCTCGGCGATTTCGGCCTCCAGGCGGTCAATCCGTTCCTCATACTCTACAGCGGCTATCTCGAGGATAGCCTGCCGGAGCTCCCGGATACGTTCGGGATTGAGGGCGTCCATCGACCCCGGGGTAAAACCGTCGACGAGCTCGGCGCTCTCATCCTCGCCGATCCTGAGTCGCCCCTGGTAGACAGCGCCGTCTACAAAGAGACCGTCGATCAGGAGGGTGCCCTCGCCTTCCAGGGATACCGTGGCGAAATCGAGGATCAAGCTCTCAGGGGTGAGGTTTTCCGCCTCGGCGTAGAGCTCCATGACACTCCACGCTCCCGACTCGTCCCGGCTGACGGTTACCGCGTAGCCCTCATCCTCGAACCGGACGTTACGGACGTAGAACGAGTCGGGACCCGCCAGTGAGATCCGTGCCTCGGAAAAGTCGATCTGCCGGAGAGGCACGGTTTGCGCGGAGAGCAACCCCGTGGTCAGTATCGACAGGATCAGGATAATTACAACTCGCTTCGTCCTCACATGCTCCTCCACAGACGTTCAGGCGCACCGCCCCACTATCTATCATCGGCCGGAAAGGGCCGAAACTTGAAGAAAACCTCGAGATTCTTGGAAAAGGCGGTGCGTAGCTTGTATCTTTTGGCAATGAATCGTTCGTTCCCACGCTTCCTTGGCGTGTTACTCGTTACAGCACTGCTTCTGTTCGGCTGCGCCACCATCGACCCGGAAGGGGAAGCTCCCCTCCCCGAGGAACCCTCAACCTCGCAGGAGGATTCCGGCGAAGATGAAGGTCGCGACCGCTCCCCGGAGGAGCCGCAAAACGATGAGCCGGACCTTCCCGAGGAGTTGCGCGTAGCCTTTTCCCCGACGGAGCTCTCCCTCAATCCAATGTACAGCTTTACCACCACCGAGGCGCAGATCTTTACCGCCCTGTTTGAAGGGCTCGTATCCTACACGCCCCTCACCCTCGAGCCCCGGCCCGCGGTCGCCGAGCGGTGGGAGGTGAGCCCCGACGGCCTCACCTACACCTTCTACCTGAGAGAGAACGCCCGTTACTGGAACGGAGACTCCGTGACCGCCGAGGACTTCCGCCGTACCTGGCTCGAGCTCCTCGACCCGGAGCGGGAGAGCGCCTACTCCTTCCTCTTTGATATCATCGAAGGCGCCGAGGCGTACCGCAACGGAGAGAACGACGACCCGAACAGCGTCGCCCTCGAGAGTATCGGGGAGAAGGTTCTCGAGGTCGGTCTGACAAATCCCGCCTCCCACTTCCTGCGGATACTCGCTCACCACAGCTTTGTTCCGGTCCACGAGAGTGTTCGGACCATCGAGGACTGGTCGGAGTTCACCACGATCCCCGGTAACGGGCCCTACTACATATCCACCCGAGGCGAGGAGAGTCTCTCCCTCAGGCGCAACGAGGTCTACTGGGACCGACAGAACGTGGCTATTCCGAGAATCGAGCTTCTCTTTCCCGACCGCGAACCTGAGCAGATCACCGAGCGGTTCAACGGCGGAGACTACCACTGGGTTACCGGAGGGATGTCCCTGGCAAACGTCGAGTTCACCGAGAACATCGTCATAAATCCGCTTTTCGCCACAACCTACTACTACATCGCCTCCGACGAGCCCCCCCTCGATAATCCCGACGTCCGCCGCGCCCTCGCCCTCCTGCTCCCCCTCGAGGAGCTTCGCAGTGAGGAGTTTCAGTTTATCCCAGCCTCAACCCTCGTTCCGCCGATACCCTTCTATCCGGAGGTAACCGGTCTGGAAGCGCAGAACCGCGATGAGGCGCGGGAGCTTCTTTCCGCCGCCGGGGTGAGCGATAGCGATGATTTAGGGCCGATACGGGTGGCGATCCCCGGAGGAGAGGAGAGTCGGCGGGTCGCGGGAATCATGGAGGCGACCTGGGAGGAGGCCCTCGGCGTCACCGTGGAGGTGGAGGAGATACCGTACCCACGCTACTTTGACGCCCTCGACGACGGGGAGTACACCGTCGGCACCGTGAGCTGGGTCGCGGACTACGCGGACCCCTTGAGCTTTCTTCAGATGTGGATGAGCGGAAGCAACCTGAACAACGCGAACTTCGGCAGTGACGAGTTCGACGGGCTGATTCGCTCATCCTACGACCAGACAGGGGATACCCGCTACGCCACCCTCGCCGAAGCGGAGCGGATACTCCTGGAGACGGCGGTGGTCCTGCCGGTCAGCCACTCTCCGGCGATCAACCTGGTCAACGGAAACGAGATCGAAGGGTGGTTCCCCAATCCCCTCGATATTCATCCGTTCAAGGAAATCAGATTCCGGGAGCTCGCCCCGATACCCGGGGTCGCCTCCTCGAGGCGGGAGCTACTCCTCCCGGCGGGATTTATCCCGCTCCGTAACTCTGTGGATTAGCCCCTCAAGGCGGCGACGGGTCAGGAGGCCGGTAACCGAGAGGATCGCCGCGACGGCGAGGAGCGCCGCCGCGATCTGCCACTGCTCCCGGGCCGCGGCGTCGCCGATAAAGGCGCTACCGACGATTCCGGGGAGCCGGGCGACCATGGAAATAAGAAGAAACGAGGCAAAGCCGAGGCGGGCGGTGCCTCCGACGTAGCAGAGCACATCCTTTGGTATGCCGGGGATGAGAAAAAAGAGAAAGAAGCCGAGTCGCCCGCGGTAGGACCGGGCAACCGAGAGAAACGAGTTCATCCGCTCCTCCCCGAGGACGCCCTTGAGAAACGGCTCGCCGAGCCTGCTTCCAACCAGGTAGTTAAATCCGCTGCCGATAGCGATGCCGAGGACCGAGTAGAGTATCCCCTGCCAGACACCGAAGATGTAGCCCGCCGCGGCCTGGGCGACATCTCCGGGGATCATAAAGACTACCACCTGTACCGTCTGGACCCCCACAAAGAGGGCCGGCGCCCATATCCCCGCCTCCGAGACCCACTGCTGCAGCGTCTCCCGATCCGCGATGCGCCCCCAGAGCTCCTCGCGAAAGAGAAGCACCGAGGCGATGACCAGGGCGAGAAACAGAGGGAAGGCGAAGGGTTCGAGACGTTGCAGGATGGTGCGCTGCCGGTCACCCATGCGGTTTAACATAGCCACCCCGGGCATCCTTTGACTACGCCCCGCCATTTCCGCTATACTCCTCTCGATGAGCCCTTCCAAGAAGACCCCGGATACGACGTTTAAAGAGGGTCAGCAGATTGTGTATCCGTTACAGGGGGTTGGTCAGGTAGCGTCGATCGAATCGATCGATTTCCGCAAAGACGGTAATGAGATTCTCTACTATATCATTTACTTACCCGTCTCCGATATGACCGTAAAAGTACCCGTAGACAAAGCAGAGGAACTCGGCATCCGGGCAATTGTGCCCAGGAAGGAAGCGGAGCGAGCGCTCAACCTCTTTACCGAAGAGTTCGAGCCGGTACCAGCGGACTGGAAAATGCGCTATCAAATGAATCTCGACCTCCTCAAGCAGGGCAGTGTCATGGACATTGCCACCGTTGTCCGGACCCTCTACCACCGAAAGAAGGTAAAGGAACTGCCGATCCTCGAGCGGAAGCTCTACGACAGCGCCCTCAAACTCCTGATAGACGAAGTCTCGTTTTCCCTGGAGGTCTCCAAAAACGAGGTCGAAGAGTTGATCTTCAGCAAGCTCGAGGTCGAGGCACAGAAGGAACAGGAGAAGAAAGAGGAACGCACCTTCGAAGAGGATGACGACATCGACGTCGACCTCGACGAAGAAGAGTGAGCCCCGACGCCGAGGGAGAGCTCAGGGTGATAGCGGGCCACCTCGACAAGAACCTCGAAACCGCCGTCATGGCCGTAGCCGGAAAGCGGCGGGACCCCTTCTCTATTCTTGTCTCCACCATCATCTCTCTTCGTACCAAGGATGAGGTCACCTTTGCCGCCTCAAAACGGCTCCTGGATCTCGCCGGTGACCCAGCCTCGATGGCGGCCCTCCCCGAAGAGGAGATCGCCGGCGCGATCTACCCCGCCGGATTCTACCGTAACAAGGCAAAGCAGATCCGCGAGTCCTCCCGGATCATCGTCGAGGAGCACGCGGGTCGCACCCCGGACACCCTCGAGGCGCTCACAGCGCTCCCGGGAGTCGGCCGCAAAACCGCCAACCTCGTTCTCGGTATCGGCTACGGGATACCTTCGATCTGTGTCGACATCCACGTCCACCGTATCGCAAACCGCCTCGGCTGGATCGAAACCAGAAACCCCGAGCAGAGCGAGTTTGCCCTGATGGAGCTGTTCCCGCAACGGTACTGGATCCCCTTAAACGACCTGCTGGTGCGATTCGGTCAGCAGCAGTGCACCCCGGTCTCCCCGTGGTGCTCGAGCTGCCCCCTCGAGGCCGACTGCCCCAAGGTCGGGGTGGGCAAGCGACGGTAGGCCGCCGAAGGCGGTTT
>JBKHDM010000017.1:0-40779 GCA_046541355.1 Spirochaetaceae bacterium | reverse complement strand
CCGCGGCGGCTCAGGCTCCCGCGGCGGCTCAGGCTCCCGCGGCGACTCAGGCGGCGGCGGCCCCCGGGACGGCGGCCCCCGGGGCGGCTCAGGCGGCGGCGGCCCCCGGGACGAGAGCGGCCCGCTGCGGCTTCAGCTCTTTCTCGCAAGATCCGGGGTCGCCTCGCGGCGCAAGTGCGAGGAGATCATCGCCTCCGGCCGGGTCCAGGTAAACGGCGAGGTGGTCCGAGAGCAGGGCACCAAGGTAGACCCTGCAAAAGACGAGGTACGCCTCGACGGAAAGCCGGTGCGACAGGCGCGGCGCTACGTCTACTTCTGTCTCAACAAACCCCAGGGCTACCTCACCTCCAACAGCGACCCCGAGGGACGCCCCCTGGCGGTTGAGCTCATGAGGGAGACGTACTCCGGACGGCTGTTCTCCGTCGGTCGCCTCGACTTTCTCTCGAGCGGGTTGATCTTCTTTACCAACGACGGTAGATTTGCCGACCGTGTCGCTCATCCTTCCTCGCGAATCGAGAAAGAGTACCAGGTCGAAACCCGCAAGCCGATCCCCGAGGATCTTCTCAAACGGTGGCAGGAGGGGATAGAGGTTGAAGGGGAGGTCTACCGGCTCAAGAGCTACTCCTACCGGAACGCCAAAAAGGTTCACCTCATCCTCGAAGAGGGGAAGAACCGGGAGATTCGCACCGTCTTTCACGCCCACAACCTCTCAACCAAAAAGGTCCACCGACTGCGGATCGGACCGATCACCCTCGGAGATCTCGGTCCCGGGGCGATCAGAACACTCTCGCCCCGGGAGGTCGAGAGTCTCATGCGCGAAGCGAGGAGGAATCGCAATGGTAGTAGCAATTGACGGCCCCGCGGGTACGGGCAAAAGCACCGTCGCCCAGCGGGTTGCCGAAAAAAGCGGCTTTCTGTACCTGAACTCCGGTAAGTTTTACCGCGCCATCACCCATAAGGCGCTGAAGCAGGGCAAGAGTAAGGAGAACCGGCACGCTCTTATCGCCACAGCCGCGGATATCACCATAGAGGTGCAGGAGAACAACTTTATCGTCGACGGCGCCGCCCTCGATCGGGAACTGCACACCCCTGAAATAGACGAAAACGTCGCCGAGGTTTCCTCGATCCCCGAGGTTCGTATCTCGGTAAACGCCAGGATCAAGAAGGTCGCGGAGGATCGGGATCTCGTTGTCGAGGGCAGGGACATGCAGACCACCGTCTTTCCCAACGCCGAGGTAAAGGTCTATCTCGACGCGGATGTGCGAACCCGGGCGCTGCGTCGATACCGGCAAAACGATGCCGGCGGCTCTCTCGAGGAAATCGAGGAGGCGATCCGACGTCGCGACGAGATCGATACAACCAAGCAGATGGGCAAGCTCGAGCGCGCCGACGACGCCCTCTATATCGATACCACGGACTTGACCATAGATGAAGTATGTGAGAAAGTGATGGCCTCTATTCAAAAGAAGAAGAAGAATAAAGCAGGAGTTATCGAATAGGACATGGGAGACAAGGATACGCATAACGCCGAGTCTGTGGCCAGTGATCTGCAAAAGGAGTTGCAAGATGAGTTCCTGAAACAGCTTGATGAGCTGGAAGAAGGTCAGATCGTAGAGGGCACCGTCGTACAAGTTGGACAGGATGAGGTATTCGTCGACATCGGCTACAAAGCCGAAGGGCGGATTAAGCTGGCTGAGTTCGAGGAACCACCTCAGACCGGAGACACTGTTCAGGTAGTTTTGCTTCGCCGTGATATCAGAAACGGTGGAGTACCGGTTTCCAAGCGAAAAGCCGACGAAAAGCTCTTCTGGCGTGAGCTGAAAGTAGCATTTCAGGACAGGGTGCCCGTGGAAGGCACCGTTGCGAGGGATATCAAGGGAGGCTTCGAGGTCCGATTACCCGGAGGAATCCGTGGGTTCAACCCGATCTCGAAGATGGATGTTCGCAGGATCGAGAAGCCCGAAGAGTATGTCGGGCTCAAAAGCAAGTTCTACGTAGAGCGTCTGTACAGCGACAACCGGGTAAACATTATTCTCTCCCGCCGAGCGTGGCTCGAGGAGGAGATCGAAAAGAACCGGCAGCGCTTCTTTGAAAACGTCGACATCGGCGACGAGGTTGAGGGTATCGTCAAAAGCTTTACCTCCTTCGGTGCCTTTATCGACCTCGGCGGATTCGACGGGCTCCTGCATATCAACGACATGAGTTGGGGACACGTCACCCGTCCGAAGGACCACGTCAAAAAGGGCGATCAGGTCCGTCTCAAAGTGATCAAGATGGACCCGGGGGAGAAGAAAATAAACCTCTCCCTCCGCCACATGACCGAGGACCCCTGGGAGAGTTTCGAGGACCGCTACGCCGTCGACCAGGTGGTTGAGGGCACGGTAACCAAGCTCACCGACTTTGGTGCGTTTATCGAGCTCGAGGAGGGGATCGAGGGTCTCGCCCACATCTCAGAGATGTCCTGGATCAAGAGGATCAACCATCCCAACGAGGTGGTAAATGTCGGCGACAAGGTCGAGACGATGATCCTCGACTACAGTATCCAGGAGGGTAAGGTCTCTCTCGGCCTCAAGCAGGTGATGCCCAACCCGTGGGAGGAGATCAACGAGAAGTTCCCCGTTGGTATGCGCCTCACCAGACCGGTCAAAAAGATCACCAACACCGGCGCCTTCGTGGAACTCGAGGAGGGGATCGACGGCTTTCTCCATGTGGACGATCTGTCCTGGACCAAGCGTTACAAGAACCCCGGCGCCGTACTCACCGAGGGCGAAGAGGTTGAATGCGTGGTCATCATGAGCGACCCGGAGAACCATAACGTGCGCCTGGGAGTAAAACAGCTCGAGGACGACCCGTGGCAGCAGCTCCGGGACGCCTATCCAAACGGCAGCATCATCGACGGGGAGATCACCAATATCACCGATTTCGGTATCTTCGTCCGGGTTCAGGGCGGTATCGAGGGGCTGATAAACAAGGCGAATCTCAGCGAGCGCAACGAACCGTTCGAGCAGGCGGTGCAGAAGTACACGGTCGGGGAAAAGATCCGGGCGGTCGTTACCGAGCTCAGCCCCTCCCGGCAGCGCCTCTCCCTCTCGGTCCGTGACCTCGAGAGGCAGGAGCAGCGGCAGGAACTCGAGAAGTACATCCACGAGGACGACAGCGAAACCGAGACCTTCTCTCTCGGCGACATTCTCAAGGAAGACTCCGAGGAGGGGTAGCCTGAGCGCCGGGTATGTTCAAGTCGGAGGTTGATGCGCAGCGTTTTGATACGCTCATCGAGATCAACACCCTAATCAATTCGGATTATTCCGATCCCCGGGCTCTGCTGGAGCGCATCGTCGAGTCGGCAACCCGTCTGACCGAGGGGGAGGCTTCCTCCCTCCTCCTGGTCAATCCTAAAAACCAGAAGCTCTACTTCGAAATCGCCCTTGGTGCCAAGGGCGCGGATGTTCAGAAATTCTCCCTCAATATGGGGGAGGGGATCGCCGGCTGGGTGGCCGAGCACAACCGCTCCTTGATCGTAAACGACGTGGAGGACGACCCGCGTCACTTCAGACAGAGCGACCGGGACACCGGATTCAAGACAAAAGCGATTCTCGCGGTACCGATGCGGATGCGGGACGAGGTCATGGGAGTGATAGAGATTATCAACAAGAAGGGGGACCGCCCTTTCGACCAGACCGACCTCCAATGGCTGGAGATATTCGCGAACCAGGCGGCCCTGGCGATACAGAACGCCCAGAGTTTTCAGCGCGCCCGGGATGAGATAAGCCTCCTGAGCGACCAGATAACAAGCGAGAAGGGGTACCACACCTTTGTGGGGGTTTCCCAGGTGATCCAGGAACGGCTCAATCTCGTCTCCCGGGTCGCCAGGACGGATTCAACGGTCCTCATTCTCGGGGAGAGCGGCGTCGGCAAGGAGTTGTTCGCCGAGCAGATCCACCTCCAGAGCAAGCGATCCCACCAACCGTTCATCAGGGTAAACTGTGCGGCCCTGCCGGATACACTCCTTGAGAGCGAGCTGTTCGGTCACGTCCGGGGCGCCTTTACCGACGCGGTGAGCGACCGCCGCGGCCGGTTCGAGCTCGCCGACGGCGGCACGATCTTTCTCGACGAGATCGGGGACCTCCACCTCCCGCTCCAGGCAAAGATGCTCCGGGTTCTCCAGGAGCGGACCTTTGAGCGCGTCGGTTCGAGCGAACCTGTAACCGTGGACGTGCGCATCATCGCCGCGACCAATAAAGACATTGAAGAACTGGTAGAGGAGGGGAGTTTCCGAAGCGATCTGTACTACCGACTCAACGTGCTTCCCCTCACCATACCGCCCCTGCGCCAGCGGCGGGAGGACATACCGGAGCTTGCAAACTTCTTTCTGCGCAAATTCAGCCATGAGACCAAAAAGCAGATCAGGGGCTTTTCGGACTCCGCTATGGAGCATCTGCTCTCCTACTCCTGGCCGGGAAACGTCCGGGAGCTGGAGAACGCGATCGAACGGGCAGCGGTCATGTCTCAGGAGGAGCTGATCCGGCCGGAGGACCTGATCCTTCGCACCAAGGATGCTATGGACCCCGACCGCTACAACGATATGGGCCTTAAAGAGTCGACCCACCAGTTCAAACGGAACTTTATTCGTAACGCCCTGAACCGTCACGGCTGGAATCACACGAGGACCGCCCAGAGCCTCGGAATTCAGCGGACCTACCTCTCCCGGCTAATCAAAGAGCTGGATATACAACGATAAGGAGCACTGCATACCATGAGTGACCGACCCAAAAGTCATCACCACCCCTCCCTGCAACAGCGGTTTATTGAGTTTCTCGGGAGCAACCGAACCATTCTTCTCTCCGTCCTCGCCCTCATCGTCGTCGGCGTTGTGGGCAGCTTTGTCTGGCTCGAGGTCAACGACCGCCGCGCCACAGCCGCCGCCGCCCTCTCCGAGGAACTGCGAACCACCTACCGGGAGTGGGTCTCCGCCGAAGGGGGCGAAGCCGAAGAGGGCGAAGCCGAGGAGGCTCGGGAACAGATAGAGTCGATAGCCGCGGAGATCCTCGATCGCTACGCAAACAGCTTTGCCGCCCAGCGAGCCCGCTTCGTCCTGGGAAATCTCCACTGGGAGGAGGGGGAGTTCGACCGCGCCTCCCAGGAGTTCCTCGCCCTGGCGACGGAGTTCCCCGAGAGTTACCTCGCCCCGGTAGCGCTTTTCAACGCCGCCGTCGCCGAGGAAGAGCTCGGAGAGAGCGAGGAAGCTCGAGGACGCTACGAGGAAATCGTGGAAACCTACGCCGAGTCCAGCGCCCAGGTTCCCCGCTCTCTGTTCGCCTTAGGCCGGCTGAGCGAAGGGGCGGGGGATCACCAGGAGGCAGCCGGTTACTACAACCGGATCCTTGACGAGTTTGGAGACAGCAGTTGGACAACCCTCGCGCGAAACCGTATAATCTTTCTCCAGACAGAGGGGTTGGTTTCCGCCGACTCCTGACCACCTAGGGTCGCCGCCCCGCCGGTGCAGCTCGCGGGGTAGCACCACCATGGAGAGGGGCAGATGGCGCGTAAACTCTTTGAGACACGGTACTTCGGTTTTGTCATCGGAGCGGTCGTAGTCGGGATTTTTCTTCTGCTCCAGTTTGGAACCGCGATTCCTGATCGCCTCGAGCTCAGGATGCTCGACGCCCACTTCAACCTCAAAAACGTTTTTACCCAGCAGTCGGTACAGGAGGGGGTTACGGTGGTTCAGCGTAACCCCGATATCTCCGAGGACATCCTCATTGTCGGCATCGACTTTACCACCCTCAGTCGCTTTGGGCAGTGGCCGTTTCCCCGGTACCGGCACGCCGACCTCCTCAACAGCTTTACCCGGGTCTCCGATGAGAACGCTCGGGAACGGCAGGTATTTCTCGACCTCTTTTTCGTTGAACCGTCGGAGAACGCCTATAATGACGCCCTCCTGCGGGAGGCGATCCGGGCAAACGGCCGGACACTGATGGAGACGATCCTCGACCCCTCGGCACCCCCCTCGGAGGCGGCAGACGAGCTGTTCGGGAGACATGAGGTTCTTTTCGAGGAAGTAGGGCGTCTCACCAATGTAACCGGGCCCTGGGAGGATATGCCTGCCTACTTCGGCCTGCAGCCGCCCCTTTCCCCCTTCGGCCGGGTTGCTAGAACCTACGGCCACGCCAACTTCGAGGCGGATTTTGACGAAGTTTTCAGGCGGCAACCGATTATCGGCAAGACCTCCCGCCTGATCCGGGAGTACACCCTCGACGAGCTCACCCCGGATACCGAAGTGAACAGCGAAAACTACGAGCGCCTTGTCTGGTTTGATCGAAGCGGGATACCCCAGACCGTTGCGGCCCCGCTTACAGAGGGGGTACTCACGGAGCTCGCGACGCAGATGGAGGCGCGGGCTCCGAGGCGGAGTGAGGATACCGACGGCGACGGTGAGGCGGACCGTTTTTCCTACGTTGTCAGACTCTACAAGGATGATTTCGTCCCAGCCATAACCCTCTCACTCGCCCTGGAATACATGAACCGGACCCTCGAAGAGGCGGAGGTGGTGATCGGAACTCATGTACGCATTCCCGATCCCCAGAGCTTCGACCCCGCCACGGGGGAGTGGGGCCCCTACCGGGTCCTTCGTGAACCGGGAGTCTTCGATGATGAGGGTAACATTGTAGAGGAACCGGTATACGAAACCCTCGACGAGGTGGTTATCCCGATTGACGAGCGGGGCAATATGCTGGTCAACTTTATGGGCCCCCGGTCGAGCGCCGCCAGGGATGGTAATCAGACCTTTCCGGTGAGGCCCTACGCAGGCTACGCCGCACGAGTGCCACCACCGTTTCCCGAGCTGTGGCCGCCGACCAAGGCTGTGGAGAACAAGATAATCATGGTCGGCGCTTTTGCTCCGGGCATGGCGGAGGATGAGAAGAACACCCCCTTCGGCCTCATGTACGGGGTCGAGGTCCATGCAAACGCCCTCAACACGATCCTGATGGACCAGTTCATCGAGTACGCCCCCTTCTGGCTTGACCTCGCGATTCTCGTCGGCCTGACGCTGGTTGTCTCTTTTATGAGCAGCCGTCTCTCGACGATCCTCTCCCTGGTGGTAACCCTTTTTCTGGTGGTGCTCTTCTTTTTCACCACAACGATTATCTTTGATAATCAGGCCCTTGTTATCAACTTTTCAACTCCCGCTCTGGCGATGATCTTTACCTTTGTCTCCATCGTCGTCTACCGGGTCGTTACGGAGGAACGGGACAAGAAGCGGATCCGGGAGACCTTCGGCAAGTATGTCAGCCCGCAAGTTGTCGATCAGATACTCGAGCATCCCCCGGAGCTTGGAGGTATCGACAAAGAGCTCACGGTCTTTTTCTCGGATATCCGTGGGTTTACAACCCTCTCCGAGGCGATGACGCCCCAGGAACTTGTCAATCATCTCAACGTCTACCTCACCGAGATGACCGACATTATTCTCGAGTACCAGGGCACCCTCGATAAGTATGTGGGTGACGAGATCATGTGCTTCTGGGGTGCTCCCCTGCCACAGGAGGACCACGCGATCCTCGCCTGTAAGAGTGCCCTGCAGCAGATGGCGGCGCTCCAACGGCTCAATGAGCAGTGGCCTCCTGAGCGTCGAATCAATATCGGTATCGGTCTCAACTCTGGTATTATGACCGTCGGTAACATGGGCTCCCTCGGGCGGATGAACTACACCCTCACCGGTGACAACGTAAACCTCGGCGCCCGCCTGGAAGGAACAAACAAACAGTACGGGACGAACATCATTATCAGCGAGTACACCTACGGCTTGGTTAAAGATCGTGTGGTTGTCCGGGAGCTCGACAACATACGAGTCAAGGGCAAGAACCGCCCGGTCCAGATTTACGAGCTTGTCGACGTCAATGAGGATATCGCGCCTCCGCTCTCGGCGGATGAAAAAAAGCGAGGGTAGGGCGATCCGACTCCTTCCCATACTCCTGTTTCTCACCCTTGCCGGCTGCGGTATTCCGTCGGTCAGCTTCATCGCCGAGCCGATACCGTTGAGCCCCAGGGGAAACACCCTCGGGTTCCGCCATGACACGGAGAACGACAACGAGGATTTCCAGGGGTACGAACTCTACTACAAGATCTACAACGCCAACGATACCTCATCCATCGATGGAGACCGCTCCTTTATCGAAGGGGCGGACACCCCGGGCACCGGCCGCCTAACGAGCAGGGAGTTCCTGCGCATGGTACGCACCGACTCAGGGGCTCCCTCGGGTAACGGGCTCGACGACCCGCCGATGCTTCCGGTATCTTCCGGTCGGCGGGATGATCCCTTTGAAGTGGCCGTCGACTTTTCTCAGGCGGTCTCCACGGTCGTAGTCACCAATCCTGGTGAGTCGGCAGAGGAAGTCCGCCTCTACCGACAGAGCGTGCTCATCCCGGAACAGAGCGCCGAGTCCTTCGATCTCTTTCTCGACCCGGCGGGCTTTCAATATACCCCGGGGGAGAGCGGAAACGACGCGGACCTCGAGGTGATGCTCGATGAGGCCTACGATCCGATAAACCAGTACCGGACGACGGTCTGGGCAATAGCCTACGGTATTGACGCCACAGACTTTCAACGTATATACAGTCTACCCGTATACCTCGGAATAGTGGATCTATAAGATGAACACCTTCTACCTCTCCATCGCTCTTACCTACATCGTCATCGCCTTTGCCGTATCACTGCTCTTTGTATATCTCTTTCGCCGTCGAATTCTCGGCGAGTTCTGGGGGGCATTGCTGGTCGCCCTGGTCGGAGCGTTTCTCGGAGGCGTCGCGGATTATCTGTTTCATGACATTATCGAGGCGTTACGCAATCTCAACGGAGCGGTCAACATCTTTCCGCCCCTTATCGCCTCGGTCCTGCTGGTAACCCTCTTTGCCAACTTCTCCGAGCGAAGCGATGAGGAGTAGCGCTCCGCGCCCGGGAGCGGAGCAGTTACCCCTATTTTCACAACTTCTGATAATGGATATTCTGTCTACTAATAAATTACCAGCCCAAAAGGGCGCAATCATTCCAAAGGACGTAATCAGCAATGAGTGACCCAGGCCGAAAGAGCTCAAGCCTCCCCGTACCACCCTACCGGAACCGTGAGATAACCCGAGCCGGGATCGCCTTCGATTACTTCTATGAGATCATTTCGCTGCTCATGGGCCCCGACGGCTGTCCCTGGGACCGGGAACAGACCCCGGAGTCAATGCGACGCCACCTCCTCGAGGAGACCCTCGAGCTTATCGAGGCGATCGATAACCGAGACGGGCCTCACATCGATGAGGAGATCGGAGACGTCTACCTCGTCGTTTCGATGGTCCTCAGGATGCGGGAGCTCGAGGCGAAAAGCTCCGCTGAAGCGGTCCTCGAGGGACTTGCGGAGAAGCTCGTGCGTCGACACCCTCACGTATTTGCCGCCGCCGAGGCACCCGACTCCCGGGTTGTCAAGGAACAGTGGGACCGCATAAAGCGCGAGGTCGAAGGAAAACTCCCGGAAGAGAGTCTCGCAGACGAGCACAAAGGGTTCCCGCCCCTCGCCCGGGCGTACAAGCTGCAGAAAAAAGCCGCGAAGCGCGGTTTCGACTGGAGTGAGCCGGCCCCGGTCCTCGACAAGCTCCGGGAGGAGATAGATGAGATCGAGGAAGCCCTTTTTGCGGAGGGCCGAGACTCAAACCGGAGCGGTCAAAGCTCCATGGTAGAGGAAGAAGTCGGTGACCTGCTCTTTTCGGTCGTCAATCTCTCGAGAAAACTCGGGGTCGACCCTTCCCTCGCCCTGGAGCGCAGCACCCGCAAGTTCTCCCGTCGTTTTGACGCGGTCCGCTCACTCGCCGGTAATCAGGGAGTCGAGATCGAAAACGCCCCCCTGGAGAAACTCGACGAGCTCTGGGAGGCGGTCAAGAGGGAGGAGCCGGAAGCGTAAGCCCGCCGGCCTCCCGCGGTTTGACCGCTACCCACTCCTCCTCGGGTTGAGACAGTTAGGGGGCGTGAGAAACTCTCTCCGTATGTATTGTTTTGTACACACTGCGGGGAGCCTGGGCGGTCAAGATCCTCGGTTTTTATCCGGTGTAGCTATATCGGTGGGAGTAAATGCTCATGAGCAGCCCTACGGCTATCATCCCGGTCCAGAGGGAGGAGCCGCCGTAGGAGAGAAAGAAGAGAGGGATTCCGGTAATCGGCATGACCCCGATCGTCATGCCGACATTTATGATGAAGTGGAAGAAGAGCATCGAGACTACCCCCGCGGCGAGGGAGGAGGCGAAGCGGTTCTTGGCCTGGGATAGAATGTAGACTCCCCTGCCGAGGATCAGGGTAAAGAGGGTAAAAACCGCGAGGGAACCGATAAAGCCCCACTCCTCGGCAAGGATAGAGAAGATAAAGTCCGTACTCTGCTGGGGCAGGTACTGGTAGTGACTATGCGTTCCCTGAAGAAACCCCTTGCCGAAGGCGCCCCCGGAGCCGACGGCCGTGACCGACTGGATAATGTTCCAGCCCGCCCCCCTCGGATCGACGTACGGGTCGAGAAAGACGATTATCCGCATCAGCTGATAATCCTGGAGAACCCTCCTCGCCGCATACCCTCCTGCGAGGGCGAGGAAGAGGATCGTCGAACCGTAGGCAACCCAGTAGAACGCTCCACGCTGCCGGACAAGGTGTCCAATGAAGGAGAGCAGCCCGATGAGACCGACGGCGATGAGTATGGCGCCGAGAAGCCGGGGCTCGGTAAGGAGAGAAATCGCCGGAATATGCTCTCCCGCTACGTATTGCTCCCAGGCGGGAAGCACGGTGAAGTAGGCAAGCAGGAGCGTCGACAGGACGATAAAGAGGATGTGTCTCATCCTGCTGCCGTTGAAAAAAGCGATACCGAGAAAAATCGGAATAAAAACCATCGCTGTTCCGAGGTCCGGCTGGGCGAGGACGAGCAGGGTTGGTACTATCGCGACGCCGAGACCGAGAAGAAACCCTTTCAGTCCCCCGAGACGGCGATCCTGGGCGAGCTTCGCAAGGAATATAATCGTTGCGACCTTCGCAAACTCCGACGGCTGCACTCCGAGGCCGCCGATGCCAAGCCAGGAGCGCGCGCCGTTTACCACCCGCCCGAACAGCAGGGTAACCACCAGCAGAAGCAGTGTGGCGGCAAACAGGGGCGCTGCGATATTGTAAAGCCGCTCGTAATCCATAAAGAAAAACCCCGCGAGAATGAGAAGACCCGTCCCGGCCCAGACAATCTGGCGGAGATACTCCCGGGAGATGAGCTCCCCGGTGGAGTTGATCCCGCTGGAGTAGATAAACAGAACTCCCACAACGACAAGACCGAGGGTCGACAGCAGTATGTAGAGGTCTACCGAAAAGACCGATCGTGACTTCATCGCTACATGTACCAGAGACCCCGGGGTTCTTCACGAAGGCTTTGAACCGCTCCGTCGTATTCGAGGTCCTCAAAGATGCCGTGAATGATGATGTTAGCCGCCTTCGGCGCCCACCACTCCCACTCGTTCCGGCCATCCACCATGACCGCAACCACCACCTGCTCCTCCGGGCGCCCGTCGTAGGGGGCGTAGGCGACAAACCATGAATGAAGGGACTCCTCTCCGAGCCCGGTCTGGCCGGTTCCGGTCTTTCCGGCTATGGGGACGGAGGAGGTGGTCATGACCACCTCTGCGGTGCCGTCGGTTATCACCTGCCGCATCGCCCGCTTAACTTCCCGATAGGTCTCAGGATTCATGTTGAGGTCCCTGAGGACCGTCGGTTCCCGGCGTTCGATTACCTCACCACTCACGGGGTCTCGGATCTCCCGGACCAGGTGCGGTTGGCAGACCACCCCATCGTTGACAATCCCCGCCACAACGTTTGCCATCTGGAGGGGTGTAACCAGCATAAAGCCCTGGCCGATGGACATGTTTACCGTATCGCCTCCGACCCACCGGGTGTTGTAGGTCTGTTCTTTCCACGCCGGGGTCGGAAGAATGCCACGGACCTCTCCGGGGAGGTCGACACCGGTGATCTGTCCCAGCCCAAGACGCGCTGAATAGTCGATCATCTGCTCCGGCCCGAGATAATCGCTGGCCATGGTGTAAAAATAGATATTGCAAGAGTTCGCCATAGCCTCGTAGATGTTCTGCGGGCCGTGGCCGAGCTCATACCAACACGGAAAGACCCGATTGCCGTATCGCCGGGAGCCGGTACAGTTTACCGTAGCGTCGAGAGGAAAGGCGTTCTCGTTTATCACCGCCGCGGTCATCACAATTTTGAACGTCGAGGCGGGGGCGGCGCTCGACTGGATCGCCCGGTTGAGAAAGGGAGATCGAGAATCGAGGGAGAGCTGAGAAAAGCGAGCTGCCGAGTCATCAAGGGAGAAAATATTCGGATCAAAGCGGGGATAGGAGGCCATGGCGAGGACTTCCCCGGTCTGCGGCTTGAGTACCACCGCGGAGCCGATTCTCGGGCCGAGGGCGTCCTCCACCAGCGCCTGGATCTGCCGGTCAATAGTCAGGACGAGGGTCTTCCCGTTCTCCGGTGCGATGGAGTCGCCCTCCATGATCTGGCGCCCCTGAGCGTCGACGGTTCTGAACTGCCGTCCTGCCACCCCCCGGAGAACCTCGTCGTAGCGCTGTTCGACTCCTCCCTTTCCAACCAGGGAGTCCGCGCTGTAGCCCCGGTTAAAGAGGACCTGCAGCTCCTCGGGAGTGATCCTTCCGACGAAACCAAGGAGGTGGGCCATCTGGTCACCGAAGGGGTAGTTTCGTATCGGCTTTGACCGCCAGGTCACGCCGGGAAAGCGACTCGCCTGTTCGGCAAAGGAGGCAATCTCCTCATAGGTGAGGCCGACGGCGACCTCGATCTCCCTGTAGGCGTCGTAGAGGTCCGGGGGCACCCGATCCTGCAGCGTCTCCATGGAGAGATTAAACGTCTCGGCCAGGGATGCGAGGATCCTCTGCTCCTCCCCCGGGGGGATGTTGGAGGGGTTGACGAAGAGTGCGAAGCTGTCCCGGTTGGTGGCGACGGGAACGTCGTAGTTCCGGTCATAGATCTCCCCCCGTTGAGCCGGCAGCGTGACGCTGCGTCTGGCAACCTGCCGGGCACGGTTTGCGTAGATGTAGTTGTCAACCACCTGCAGAGAGAAGAGGTGTCCCGCATAGATCAGGGGAACAACAACGAGAAGCGCCACGAACCCGGCTATCCGGAGCTTCGAGACGTCACTTTTTTTTGCGCTATCCATCCTCTCTCACCTCAATATCTTCCTTTTCTATCCTACTACACGGATTCCCTTTGTGCCGACAAGGCGCTTGAGGAAACCGTAGAAGAGAAACAACAGCGGACCGAGAAGGGCGTTGTAGCCGATTTCGATGAGAAATGAGGTGGAGAGGATGTATGTGGTCACCGATTCGATGCGAAAAAGTGCGCCTGCTGTGAGAGCGAGAAGCCCCTTGACCAGGGTCGCGGCGAGGACCATCAACGCCGGCATGACGAGGGGGTCGAGAAAGATCTTGTTTCTGCTCTGACCAAAGATAAAGGCGAGGGTTGTGCGCAACAGGAGGTGAAATCCGAAGGGACTGAGACTCATCAAGTCCTCCACAATCCCCCCGACGATACCGGAGGTCTGTGCCCGCAAGGGGCCTTCGCTGTTTGCGTAGAAGACCAGAAGAATAAGCAGTAGATCCGGCTTTACCCCACCGATGGCGATATAGGTGCCGAACTGGGAGAGTAGCGCGGCGACACCCGCGAGGATGCCGCTCATCCAGAAAACCCCGCTACCCATCTACCTCCTCCTCCCGGAGCAGAAGAAACACATACTCCAGTCGCCCGAAGTCGATGAGAGGGTCGATTGTAAGGGTCAGGGAGCTTTCCCAGGCAGTGGCGTTTATGCCGACAACCTGACCGACCCGTATCCCGGCGGGGTACATCCGGCTCATACCGCTTGTCACCACCAGATCTCCGTAGGCGGCGGTTGTTCTCGCCTGGGGGTCAACGTAACGCATCGTCAACTCATCCGCCGTCGGCCCTCCGCCGCCGATGAGCCCCTCGTAGCGGCTGTCGAGGAGCCTGGCTGCGACATAGGTGCTTGCGTCAAAAAGCGGCGCTACAACAGCAGAACCGCCGGAGACGTGGGCGACTCGTCCGACGAGCCCCTGGACTCCCTCCTGAACCGCGATTACCGGTGTGTCCACGCTGACTCCATCCCGGCTCCCGCGGTTAATGGTAAAGGATGCGAACATGTTTCCCGGTTCCCTGCCGATTACTTCCGCCGGCAGATTCCGAAAGGAGACGGTCCGGGAGAACTGCAACACGTCCCGGAGGCGCTGATTCTCTGACCTGAGCTGATTGATGTCCCCCTCGAGGGTCTGATACCGGTCGAGCTCCTCGAGGAGGGTCTCGTACTCCTGCCGAAGCCTGCCGAGCTCGGCTACGGAGCGCAGGGTCGTGGAAAAACCGTCCCCCGCGGCGTCCACCCCCCGCTGGAGAAGAGAGACCACCCTCATCCCGACAGACCTGGGCACCTCAACAAAGCGTGAGGTGGAAACGGAGAGGAAAATGAGGGAGACGAATAGCACGATCCCGAATAGCAGGCTGCTCTGTCGTCTTTCGTTTCCCGTTATCACAATCCGTGCCTGGGCACCTTAGAGATTCTTGTAGATAGTCTGCTCGTGGCGGATGCCCCGCTCGTGTTCGAAGTACATACCCGCCCCGAGGGCAACACAGTTCATCGGATCCTCCGCCCGGAAGACCGGAACACCCGTTTCGTTCGCTATGAGTGTGTCGAGACCCTTAAGCAGGGAGCCGCCGCCGGTCAGTACGATGCCGCGCTCGACGATATCCGCGGCGAGCTCCGGCGGAGTCTGCCCGAGGGTGCGCTTGATTTCCTCGACAATCGCGGTAATCGGCTCCTGGAGCGCCTCCCGGACCTCGACGCTGTCGATCTCCAGCCGCCTGGGAAGTCCGGTGATCGCGTCGGTACCCTTGATCTCCATCTTCTCGATCTTCTTGTCCGCAGCGGCGTTGCCGATCTTCTTTTTGAGTTCCTCCGCCGTGCCCTCACCGATGATGAGGTTGTGGACCGTCCGGACGTGCTTCATGATCGCCTCGTCAAACTCGTCCCCTCCGAGGCGGATCGCGTTTGTAACGACCATGCCTCCGAGGGAGATGACCGAGATCTCACTGGTCCCTCCACCGATGTCGCAGACCATATGACCCGCGGGCTCGAAGATAGGAATGTTCGCCCCGATCGCAGCTGCGAGGGACTCCTCGATCACCCTGACCTCCCGGGCGCCCGCCTTCTCGGCAGACTCTATCACCGCCCGTTTCTCAACGTCGGTAATGCAGGAGGGAACACCGATAACCATCCTCGGCTTTACGAACCAGCGCCGCTGGAGCACTTTGGAGATAAAGTAGCGGATCATCTTCTCCGTTGTCTCGAGGTCGGCGATGACCCCATCCCGGAGCGGTCGAATGGCGATGATGTCCCCGGGGGTCTTCCAAAGCATCCGCCTCGCCTCCTCACCCACGGCAACAACCTTCTTGGTTCCCCGTTCGACCGCCACGACGGACGGCTCGCTTGCGACGATACCCTTTCCTTTTATGTAGACAAGGGTGTTACACGTTCCGAGATCGATACCAATGTCGGTAGAAAACGCATTCAGCATTGTGCGAAGCCCCATTTTTCGGTTTGCCTCCAGCTAACCATCCTGCAGCCTTTGAAGTGCATCGAGGTGATTAGGATCGATCCGGAACGCCTCGCGCCATTCGAATCGAGCGCTCTCGTTGTCGCCACGTTCATAGTACACCTCACCGAGGGCGAAGTGGGCGTCCGCGGAGCGCGAATTTTCCTCTAAAACCATCCGATACTGTCCCTCGGCGCGGTCGAGATCACCGGTTATCCGATAGATATCTCCCAGGGTCAGGCGACTTTGCTCCAGCAGGAAGCTGTCATCACTCAGAGCGACCGCCTCTTCCAGCGCCCGCTCCGCCTCGTCAAAGCGGTCCATCCCGAGAAGTGTCGTACCGAGGGTGTGATACAAAATCGCCGTCGGGTTGACCTCCAGCGCCTCCTGAAGGTATCCGACCGCCTCCTCGCTTCGACCGAGATCAACACTCGCCACGGCAAGATACTCGAACATATCCTCCCGGCGCAACCCCCGGTCCATCGACTCCCGCAGTTCCTCCACCGCCAGGTCGTAGAAGAACGGGCCGCGATGAAAGTACGCTTTCCCGAGAATGTAGTGGAGCTCACCACGCATCGGGGGGTTGTCCACCAGGAGTGCCCTTCTCAGATCGGCGATACTCTCCCCGAGCAGTGTCTCCCGCTCCTGGGTGTCATTGCTCGCCATGCCGGCGTAAAACCTGGCGAACCCGCGCAGCGCGAGGGCGTCAGGCTGCATCGGACGAGTTTCGAGGGCCTCGTCGGCGGCAGCGATCAGGGCGTCCCGCTCGCCGGCACGCCAGAGCTCGTAGAGGTTGTAACTCTCGCTTACCCCAAAGGCGTTGATAATCGGGCGTTCCTGAGTAACCGCCCAAGCGATCGTGCCGGTCAGAATAGCGCCGATGAGCACGACGAGTGCCCCGAGGCCCAGGATTCGGCCGGGGAGACCTGATCTCGCAGATGATGAGCCTTCACCGTTGGGCTTGTACAACATCGTGGTGGCCCTATTAAAAACCTATTGGTCCAAAAGGTCAACGGAGCTGACGGGTCCACTGGAAGCGGCCCTGTAAGCCGGGTTCTGTCAGGGAACGCCATGTATCTGGGAGGATCGGTCACCCGATACCCCTCGCGCAACCTACCCGCAGGCTTATCTGGCGAGCAACCAACCTGCTGCTTGGTCTTGCTCCTGGCAAGGTTTACCATGACGCCCGACGTTACCGTCGGACCGGTGGGCTCTTACCCCACCGTTTCACCCTTACCCCACCGGCGGCGGGGCGGTACGGTTTCTGTGGCACTATCTCGTGGGTTTCCCCAGCCGGGTGTTACCCGGTACCATGCTCTGAGGAGCCCGGACTTTCCTCCGATCCGTCGATCGGATCGGCGGCGTTCCGGACCGCTTCCAGTCGCTCCGTCAGGAGCGCTACTCCTCTTCTTCTTCTTCTTCCTCCGACTCCTCATCCTCGAGTTCCTCGAAGGACTCCTCGGTTCCCTCCTCGTCTACCTCGGCGAGGGCGTCGTCGGTCTCTTCAGGCTCCTCTTCCTCGTCCTCTTCCTCGTCTTCTTCTTCCTCGTCTTCGTCCTCTTCCTCGTCCGCCTCGTCCTCGTCGTAGCTCTCCTCGTACTCCTCGTCGTAGCTCTCGCTGAACTCGTCGTCGAACTCGCCCTCGAGCTCCTCGTCGAACTCATCATCAACGAGGTCGGCGAGACCTTCAGCATCTTCGTCGCTAAAGCCTGTGCCGTCCTCCTCATCAACCCAGAAGACGATCTTGGAACAGTAGGGGCAGAAGAGAATCTCCGTGCCCGCGCGCACGTCGTTTACGAACTGGTTGGGAAGAATCATCTGGCAGCCGAGGCAGACTCCCTTTTTGAGGGGGACGATGCCCTCCCCCTCTTTCGACCGGATAATCCGCTCGAACTTGAACAGCAGCTCCTCATCGAGACCGGGGACGACCTCATTCTCCTGTGCCTCGAGCTCCTGGAGCTGCTCTCTCTTGACGCGGCTCTCCTCATCGATCTTCGATTTCTCCTCCTGGAGCTCCTCTTCCTGGCTCGAGATCATCGCCTCTTCCCGCTTGAGTCCCTCTTCCTGTTCCTCAAGCTGCTTCTCCTCCCGCTGGAGCTCTTTGCGCAGGGACTGCTCCTTTTCCGACGCCTCCCGGATCTCCTTGTCGAGAGCCTCGTACTCACGCTGCGTCTTGATCTCGTCCATCTGCTGCTCGTACTTTTCCCGCTCCCGCTCGGCGTCGTCGAGCTTGATCCGAAGATCCTTCACTTTCGCTTTGGTGCTCTCGTATCGCTCACTCTTTTCCAGGTAGCTCTTCTTGAGCCGGCTGACCAGCTCGTTCTTTGTGGAGAGACTCTTTGGAAGCTCCTCGATCTCCTGCTCGATACGGAACTTCTCCGAGAGAAGCTCCTGGAGCGTTCGTAGCTTGTCTATGGTTTCCTGAATCAATCGTAGGCCTCCGTCACTGGAATTAGCTTATTGTCCGTCAATTGTCGAGGTAGTCTTTGAGCCTGCGGCTTCGGCGCGGGTGCCTGAGTCTCCTCAGTGCCTTCGCTTCGATCTGCCTGATCCGCTCCCTTGTCACGTTGAAGTAGAGCCCCACCTCCTCGAGGGTGAGGCTGTAACCATCCTCGAGACCAAAACGCATCTTGAGAACTTCCTGCTCCCGCGCCGGCAGAGTGGAGAGCACGCTCCGCAGCTGCTCCTGGAGGAGGGTAAAGGCGGTGGAGTGGGCGGGATTCTCCACCTCTTTGTCCTCGATAAAGTCTCCGAGAAGGGAGTCCTCCTCCTCACCGATCGGCGTCTCCAGGGAGATAGGCTCCCGGGCGACGTTCTTTACCGACTTGACCCGGTTGACGCTCCAGCCGAGACGATCGGCAATCTCCTCGTCCGTCGGTTCCCTGCCGAGGACCTGCATGAGCTGCCGGGACTCCCGGACAACCTTGTTGATCTGTTCAATCATGTGAACAGGCACCCTGATCGTCCTCGCCTGATCGGAAATGGAACGGGTAATCGCCTGTCTGATCCACCAGGTGGCGTAGGTCGAAAACTTGTACCCCTTGCGGTACTCGAACTTTTCGACCGCCTTGATAAGGCCGATGTTGCCCTCCTGGACCAGATCGAAGAAGTGAAGCCCACGATTTGTGTACTTCTTAGCGATACTCACAACGAGGCGGAGGTTTGCCTGAATCAGCCGGTCCTTGGCGTTTTGCATCATTGTCCGGCCCTCGTTGATCCGGTCGGACATGGTGAGGATTTCGTCGATGTTGTTCTCGAACTCCAGCTCGAGCTCCCGCAGCTTCTTCTCGGAAAGCTGAACCTGCCGGATCTTCTCCTTGATCTGGTCCGCCGAGAGTCCGAGGGACTCCTCGATCCGGCGACGCTCCTTGTTGATCGCCAGTCCCCGTCCGAGACCGCGGAGCTCCCGGAGGTTGGAAACCTTCAACCGCTTCTCGATCCGCGCCTGCTCCTTCTGGACCTTACGGATCCGCGTCTCCGCGTCGCTGAACTTGTCGGCAAAGTAGATTATCTCTTCCTGGTGGATATCGATGGTCGCAAGATGGCCCATCAGGCTCCTGCGTTTACGCTTGAGGGTGGGGTTCTCGAGTACATCCTCCCCCTTTGCGACGACCTTCTTTTTCTGCTCGATATACAACTTGAGCTCGGCGATATGCTCCTTGAGAGCGGGCCGGTAGAACTGGGTGAGCCGGCGACGCTCGGCGAGGTACTCTGAAATCTCCTTTTTCGAGAGCCCCATCTCCCGGGGATCCTTTTTACTGAAGGCGCGGAGGGCGAGCTTGTAGAACTCAGGGATTATCACTCCGGAGCCACGAATGACGTCCTTGATGATGTTCTCCCCCTCCTCCATCTTCTTGGAGAGCTCTACCTCCTGCTCCGCGGTAAGCAGGCTCTCCCTGCCTATCTCCCGCAGGTAGAGACGAATCGGATCGTCGACGGAACTCTCTTTTTCGCCTACCACGATCCGCCGCTGCTTTTCTTCCGGTTCACTCCGGCCCCGGGCATCGCTGCCACGTTTCTCGTCACCGTCGTCCTCCTCCGCTACCTCTTCCGCTTCGTCCTCAAGGACAACGTCATTTTTTGCAAGTATTGACATTACCTCGTCCATTTTTTCAGACTTTACCATCGAGTCCGGGAGAAAATCCTGCACCTCTTCATAGGTGATCCTCTCCTTTTCCCGGGCGTAGTCTATGAGCTTGAGTACTGCAGGGTCATTCTGAAGGTCGGTCATGTGCACTCACCTTGAGTTCTTCAAGTTCTCGGTCAACAGCCATTTTTTCGCTCAGCAAATCGCGCAGTTCCTGGGGCGAGAGATCGCTGCTGCGCAGACGACTCTCAAGCCGCCTTCGCTCGCGCTCCATCTTCCGCATCCTCAGGCGCAGGAGGTTTTGTTCAACCGCCTCACCAAGGTCCCCCTCGAACTCCTCTCCCCCGAGACGCTGGAAAACCAGGTCCCTGAGCTGTGGAGACAGACGGTCGAGTAACGTCTCCCGCGACTCCTCGCCCCGACGAAAGGCGTCTTCGAGAGCGTAGTAGAGCTCCCGCCCTCGGTTGTCTTCGAGGTCCGCCGGTTCGACGTTGCTTCGGATACGCACAAAAAGCCCGCGCTCCTTTATGGCCGCGAGCATTAAAAAGAGGTCGGTGGAAAGATACTCCTGTCTCCGGCGTTCTGGTGACGCTGCGCTATGCGATCTCCCCCTCTTGCGGAATTCCGAGACGACAGCTTCCCGCTCTACCTGTAGCAGATCAGCCAGGGCCGTCAAGTAGGCGTCCCTCTGCACCTCGGAATCCACGATACTAATGTAAGGGAAAAGTTTATGCAATACAAGTTCTCTTCCTTCGGAAGTGTCAACCCGCGTCTCCCTAACCGCCTGCCGCATAAGCATTTCGAACAGTTCTACCCGGCGCGAGAGCCTCGCAACGAGACCCTCACCCCCCTCCTCCGCCAGGATGTCCGCCGGGTCCCGATCACCCCCCAAATCAACCACCAATACCTCTAATCCCTCCTTCTCGGCGATCCTGCCGCTCTTTTCCGCCGCGGCGATACCCGCCCGGTCAGCGTCAAAGACCAGAATAAGCCGGTCACAGACCCGGCGCAGGGCGAGGGCGTGCTCCTCGGTAAAGGCGGTCCCCAGGGGCGCGACGGTGTTGGTTATACCCGCCTGATGGCAGGCGATGACATCCATGTAACCCTCGACAATGACCGCCTCGTTCTTCTTTCGGATCTCCTGAAAGGCGAGGTCGAAGCCGTAAAGCTCACGGCTCTTTTTGAACAGGGGAGACTCGGGGGAGTTGATGTACTTTGCCGACTCCTCACCAAGGGCACGACCACCGAAGGCGATCACCTCCCCCCGGCGGTTGCGGATAGGAAAGATCACCCTCTCCCGGAAGAGTGAGATCTCCGGGTATTTGCGGGAAAACAGACCAGTTCGGGAGAGAAACTCCCGGCTGTAACTCTTTCGGGTAAGAAAGTCGAAGAGCCAGCGACGCCCTTCCGGGGCGTAGCCGATACCGAAGGCGGCGGCTGTCTCATCGGTGATCGCCCGGGAGCGCATGTACTGCCGGGCGGGCTCTCCGGAGGGATGGTTGGTGAACAGGTGGGCGAAGCTGCCGGCAACGCGGCGGTAGAGCTCCCGGAGGGCGTCCCGTTCCTTCGACGCTTCGCTCTCCTCCGGGTCCGGGTGGACTTCGATCCCCACCTCGCGCCCGAGCTGTTCGACCGCCTCGGGAAAGGTGAGCCCTTCCACCTCCATGAGAAAGGTGAAAACCGACCCGCCCTTGTTGGTGCTGAAGCAGTAGTAGAACCCCTCATCCGGGACTACCGAAAAGGAGGGGGTTTTCTCGCTGGTAAAGGGGCTCAACCCCCAGTACCGTCCTCCCTTTCGCTCGAGTCGGACGTAGCGGCCCACCACGTCCACGATGTCTACACGCCCCTCGATCTCCCGGATCGTCTGCTCAGGTATCCGCATCGCCTACCTGATGAGGATAAACTCCACCCGCCGGTTCTTCCAGCGGTTCTCCAGATCCGTGTGGGGCACAAGAGGTTCGGTGCCCCCCTGGCCAACCGTCGAGATTCTGTTGTTGGCGATGCCGCGCTCCACCAGGGCGTCCCGGACCGCCTCGGCCCGGGCGAGGGAGAGGGGTTGAAGCTCCTCCACCTCCTCCCGCTCGCTGCCGGAGATGTTTACCGCGTGGCCGGCGATCTTGATGCTGTAGGCGTCATACTTCTCGAAGATCTCCGCGAGCCTGTCGAGGACCGACCGGTTCTTGCTGCCTATCTGGGTATCCGGATCGAGAATCAGGTCCGGGCTGTCGGGAGCGAAATTGATATT
Organism: Spirochaetaceae bacterium; assembly: GCA_046541355.1. GTDB lineage: Bacteria > Spirochaetota > Spirochaetia > DSM-27196 > Alkalispirochaetaceae > CAYZHV01. The sequence goes on along the minus strand of JBKHDM010000017.1, from coordinate 18,772 downwards.
GGAGATCTGCACCTTCAGCTGCTCCCCGTCCCGGACGACGAGAATATCCACGGGGATCGTCCCTTCCTGCTCACTGGTGTTGCCGTAGATGTCGGCGACCTCGAAGGTGTAGCTGTAGTCCTCGGCGGAGAGCACGTACTCCCCCGTTGCCGAGCGCCCGTCCCAGGTGATCTTGGAGGCCGGCTCGCCTCTACCGCCGAACTCCTGGAAAAACCGGTCGTTCCTGTCGCGGATCTCAAAGATCCAGTAGGCGATCTCGCTGCCCTCGCGAAGGTCAATGGCGATGCTCAGCTCGTCATCCACCCCGTCGTTGTCCGGCGAAAAGGGCAACGGATCGAGGACGATCTGCGCCTCAGGCGGGGTGACATCGACGACAAAGGGGGTGGATACCTGCTCAGGCAGCGCTCCCCGGTCGTAGGAGGCGACAAAGCGCGCCCGAAAACTCCCCTCGACGAGCTCACCGTCCTCGTCGGTGCCGTCCCAGGGGATCTCCCTCGATTCGGCCACATCGGTTCTGCGGAACTCCCGTACCAGCTCGCCGGAGTCGCGACGGATCTCGAGGAGGGAGAACTCCGCCCCCTCGGTGTCGTTTACAAAGGTGGTGATCGTCAGATCGTCCCGAATCCCGTCGTCGTTCGGGGAGAATCCGGTGTCGCTGACGGTAACAAAGACCGCCGCAGGTCTTGTGTCCACCTCGATCCCCTCGACTCTCCGCTCAAACCGGTTGCCGGCCTCGTCGAGACCGATGAGGAGGTACTCGTAGGTTCCGTCGGGAACGCGGTTACCCGCCTCGTCCGTACCGTCCCAGCTCAGATCCCGAGGATCGTCGTCAAAGAAGTACTCCCGCACCCGCTCTCCGGCGCTGTTGATTATCGCGGCCTCCCAGCTCCCGGGGCTCGAGGCGGACTGGAGAATCTCGAGTTCATCCCGGCGACCGTCCCCGTCGGGAGAGAAGAGCAGTCGGGGCAGCGAGACCTCCGCCTCGGGAAACTCCGTATCGAGGGTAACCGGGTTGCTCGCGGCAGTTGAAACGTTACCGTTAGGAAGCACAACACGCATCTGCGCCGAGTAGACGCCGTCGGGCACGATCGTTCCCTCGCCCGCAGCACCGTCCCACGCTATCTGGTCCGGCAAGGTGCCGTCACCTGGAAAGGAGCGGACTACCTCGCCGCTCCGGTTGGTCACCTGCAGCTCCCAGCTCTCAACGTCCGTTCCTCCCTGGGTCCGGGGAAAAAAGGCGACCGTGTCCCGGGCCCCGTCGGCGTTTGGCGAGAAGGCGTTCAAGGAGGTGGAGACAAACAGCTCCGCTTCGCTCGTATCGAGGTCTACGGAGACCGGTGCGGAGCCGCCGCGGTTACCCGCCGCGTCGGTCGCCTCGAGGCGGTACTCATAGGTTCCGTCCTCGGCGATCCGCCCCTCCTCGGTCCGACCGTCCCACTCGTAGCGGAAATCCGGTGTGCCGCGCCACTCCACGGTTGTGACCGTAGCTCCCTCCTCGTCCGTGATGACGCCGGTCCAGCGGCGTTCCTCCGAGGCGTCCTGAAAAAAGCGGGCGACGTCACGTATGCCGTCGTTGTTCGGAGAAAAGACCGTCTCCTCCGAGCGTACATCCGCCCGGGGTGGGCTCAGGTCGACGATAACCGGTGGAGCCGCGGCTGTCGGGTTGTTGCCGTTCTGGTAGCGCACCGAGAGCATCGCCCGGTAACCGCCCTCGGAGACGACATCCCCGGCGTCGTCGCGTCCGTCAAAGGTGATCGACTCCGGGGGGAGGTCAACGCCGTCGTAGCTTCGCACGATGTCGCCCCGGGCACTCTCGATCCTCAGGGACCAGTCGACGAGGCCGCTTTCGACCGGTACCGAGGGGGTGTAGACCACCTCGTCCTGAACACCGTCGTTATTCGGGCTGAAAGCGCCGCGGGAGACCGACAGATCGACCGGAGAGGCGACGGTGTTTACGATAATGTTTGAGAGCCGCGCCTCGCTGCTGTTGCCCGCCCGGTCGGTGGAGCGGACCCGATACTCGTAGACCCCGTCGGGCACCAGGGCGCCGGAGTCGTCCCGGCCCTCCCAGACAAAGCTCTCCGGGCTGCCTTCCTCCCAGGTCGGGGAGAACACCACCTCACCCTGGGCGTTGGTAACCTCCCCCTCCCAGAGGTCCTCCTCGGACCCCTCCTGGGTTATGAGCAGTTCATCCTTGTTGCCGTCGCCGTTGGGGGAGAAGATCCGCTCGTCCTGGCCGATCTCGGTTATCCTGGCCCTCGGAGGCGTAGTATCCACGACGAACCGTCGCTGTTCGATACGACTGCTGTTTCCGTTGTCATCGGAGGCGGTGACCACAAAGGTGTAGCTGCCGTCGGCCACCCGCTCACCGGAGTCGCTCCTGCCGTTCCAGGTCAGCTGTGGCGGAACCTCCACACCTCGCTCGACGGCGACGATCCGGTCGAGAATGCCCTGAAGGCCGCTGTTCTCCGGTCGGTCGTCTTTGTTTCTTATTTCCCGGACAACCTCTCCCTGCTCATCGTAGACAAAAAGCGTCCACCCTCGGACGTAACGCTCATCCTCTATGGAGAGGTCGAAGGTGAGATCATCCTGAACGCCGTCGTTGTCCGGGGAGATGTAGCGAAGCTCCCCGGGCTCATACCCGACGGTGATCTCCGGCGGCTCGGTATCACGGACGCCGAGGGCGGCCTCGAGTCCGAACCCGGTGCCGAGGATACCGTTGTACAGGGGTGCGACCGAGGCGTGGGTGGTCACTTCGCTGCGATTCCACCCCTGCTCCTCGATAAAGCGGCTCTCCCCAGGGATCCGGCTCGCGATCCGGACCGAGATCCCGACGGAGGGCGCGAGGCTTCGAAGCTCGACATTCTCATCAAAGAGCTGTCGCGCGTCGATACCCCACCCTCCGTTGATCGAAAAAACCTCCCGAAAGGAGAGTCGCGCCCCGAGGTTCACCCGTCCGTTCTGGGCTGAAGGAAATCGCACATCCCCCCCGACCCGCAAAGACCAGTTATCGTCCTCGAGGAGCTGGGAGGAGAGCCCGATCGCCGGGGTAAAGGGCGAAGGCACGCCGGTGCGCCCCTCCACCGGCTCGTACCATTTGCCGCTGTTGAGCAGAGCAAAGCCGAGCCTGCTCTCCCCGAGGAAGCCGAGATTCCCGAGGTCGTAAACGCCGCCGAGGTCGGCGGAGACCCCGACATCCTGGAAGCCCCCGGCCCCGCCGAGGAGCGTGTTAACCGCGAGACCCATGGTGAGGCGCGGGTAGAGTCGTTTCGAAAAGCCGGCGTTCACCGAAAAGGTCGCGCCGAGGTCCATCTCCGCAAAAGGAGCGTAGAGCGCCGCGAGGGAGCCTGTAATCACTCCCGCCCTCGTCGGAACCGAGAGTCCGAGAAAGCCGCCGTGCCCCTCCCAGCCGGAGTTCGGGGAGCTTGTGCCCACCAGCCCGGTGTAGGAGGCTCCGAGGTGCACCCGCTGAAGGTCCGCCGGAAGGGCGGGGTTCATCCGGGAACTGCCGACGCTTTGGTTTTCGGTAAGGGAGAAACCACGGCCGAGGGTAGAGGCGGTCGAGTACTCGTAGTACTCCTCCCCTCCCCGGGGCGGCTCGTACTGGCCGTAGAGTAGAGTCGCCGAAAACAGCAGCGTCCCCCCGACCAGAAGGAATCTCTTGAGTAGATTCATGAGTTTGTTCGTATCTCCTCTTCCAGGCGTTCCATATCTTCGATCGACAGCCCCTCGTACAGAGCGCGTTCAACCTTGAGAAGCAGCCGCTGTTCATCCCCGTGGAGCTCGAGCTCCCGGGGTTTCAGTATCCGGTAGAGGGTGGCTATCTCCCTGCCCTCGAGGGTGAGGCTGTGGACCTGCTCAAACCTCAACGGTTGCCCCCTCTATCGACAAATCAATCTGCAGAGTGTCGTTTCCCAGGGTCCGGGCGTACCAGCGTGCGGAGTTGAGATTGTGATAGAGCTTTCTGTCATCGTATTTCGGCTCATGGTGGAACATGAGCATCCGCTTGACCCTCCAGGCAGTCGCGAAGTCGACGGCGAGACTGAAGGAGGAGTGGCCCCAGTTGTACTTCTCGATCGCCTCCCCGAGGGTGTACTGGGTGTCGACGATCAACAGGTCCAGACCCTGGTAGAAGGCGGTGTTCTTCCCGGTGCGGTCAAAGTCTCCCTCGAGCAGCTCAACGTCGCTGCAGTGAACCACGCTCTTCTCCCCGTCGTCGACCCGGTAGGCGTAGGCGCCCCCTGGATGGTTGACCTCCCGCCAGGTCACCTTTGCCCCACCGATAACCGTACCCTCCCTCGGCAGTTGGTGGAAGTGGAGCGAGCGGGTCATCTTGCCCTCCATGGTCACAGGAAAGTAAGGGTGACGCATCTGACTGGTCACGATCGTCTCCAGATCCTCGACCGGGGAGTAGAAGTGGAGCTCGGTCCGGGGATTGTAGGCGGGGATAAAGAAGGGAAGCCCCTGGAGATGGTCGTAGTGAAAGTGGGAGAAAAAAATATGAAAGATCGCCTCCCCCCTGCCGGAGGCGAGGTAGGCGTCACCGAGGCGGATCAGTCCGGTGCCGGCGTCTACAATGATCCGATCCCCGGAACTCGCCACAATCTCCACGCAGGGTGTATTGCCCCCCACGGTACCGAACAGCCAATCCGGCAGAGCCGCGAGAAAGCGCTCCCTGCTCTCGTTGCTCCGCAGATCCTCCGGTCGCAGTCGACCGAGGATCGCGGAAATTTTGCTTTTTACCTGCTCGGGACTCAACGGCGTGACATGTGAACCCCGGGCGCCCCAGATTGTTACCTTCATACAACCTAATTCGGCGGAAGCTCCACAGGGGGATAGTTCCTTCGCAGGGCTAGAGCCTTTTCTATCTCCTCCGCGCTACGCAGCGGACCGATTCCGATCCCCGGACACTCGGACGCCTCGATTTCCCACTGATCCCGACTGGTCAGATTACCCTCCCAGAACGGATAGGTCCGGCACTGAACCGGCCTTTCGAGGTAGACGCTGCACCCACCCCCACGCCAGAAAATGCAGTCGTGATTCTCCTGCTCCTTGAGGGAGAGGCGACGGAGAGGGCCGAAATCGACCTCCTTGCAGTAAGCGGCGACAAACTGGTCCTCGTCCATGCCGAAATGACGGCACAGTCGGTCCACCTCCTCAGCCGAGAGAAAGACGTAACCCTCGTCGTGACGACAGCAGCGGGAACAGCGGGTACAGCCGAAGCGTAAACCGTCTTTGTAAAAGGAACTCATACGCATATCCATAATAGCACGGAGCCCCTCGGCTTTCGATAGCCGAGAGGCTCTCAAGGTAAGAAAGGCGGAAGGAATGGGGAGTGAAGGATTCGAACCTTCGAAGGCTGAGCCAACAGATTTACAGTCTGCCCCCTTTGACCGCTCGGGAAACTCCCCAATGTCTTTTGTATGCGCCACGGTAGCAAAAGCGACACAACCTGTCAAGCAAGCCGCCCGTCGGATTCGAACCGACGACCCCGAGATTACAAGTCACGTGCTCTGGCCAGCTGAGCTAGGGCGGCAAATCCGGAAAAACCCGAAGCAACAGTAATGCCGGATCCGACGGAGGGTGTCAACACCCGTTACTCAGTAGAAGGGGGGAAGCTCCCCGACCTGGGCCGGAGGGATACCTCCGAGGGTAAGCACCCTGCTCTCCCCCTCGAGAACCGCCACGGTGAGTTCAAACTGTGCCGTCGCCTCGCCGTCGATGGTCCGGTAGCTCCAGCCGTCGCTACCCTTTTCCACCTCCGGCACTCCGAAGGTGACGATCGGCTCCACGTTGAGCACCATACCCGCCTCGATCAGCTCCCCGGTGCCGGCGCGACCGGTATGGGGCACAAGGGGCTCCTCATGCAGCTCCCGCCCGAGAGCGTGGCCTGCAAAGGTGTCGATGACCGAACAGCCCCGCGCCTCGGCGACGGCCATGATCGCCTCACCGATATCCCCCACCCTCCCGCCGGCTCGCGCGGCGATAAGGCCGCTTCTGGTGCACGCCCAGGCCGCCTCGATAAGCGTACGCTCCCGCTCACCCGTGGGGATGAGACCGTAGGTCCAGGTTGCGTCGCTCTTCCACCCCTCGAGCTCCGTTGCAATGTCAACCGAGAGTATATCCCCCCGGCATAGCATGGTCCGGTCGGGAAGCCCGTGGGCGGCAACACCGTTTACCGAGACGCACGCCACCGCGGGAAAGCCGCGGTATCCGAACAGGGCGCTCGCCGAGGGGCTGCGGTTGAGGGCGCGGTCGATGAAACGCTCGACTTCCGCGGTTGAGCGACCCGGGGCGAGGTAGTCCGAGAGTTCACGAAAAATTCGGTAGATCGCTACCGCTCCGAGGCGCATTCGCTCGATTTCGGCACCACTCTTGAGCAGCCGGGGCATCACGATTCCTGAAGGTCCGGACGCAGCTGCCGGGCACCGCCGAGATAGACGTGGCGCACCGGTTCACTCCAGTTCTCCCGCTCCGCGGTGAGCAGAACCCGCACCGTCAGCGGGAGGGAGCCGGGGTATGAGGGCTCCCGGGTACAGAAGAGGGGCACCGAGGCGAAACCGAGGGTACGGGCGCACCGGGCTGGGTTGTCCGCGTCGAGATCATCGGTCTGCGAAAAGATGACGCTGACGATCTGCTCTTCGACAAGACCGTTGCGTCCGAGGATCTCGAGGAGCAGCTCGGTTACGCATCTCTCCATCTCCGAGGTACTGTTTGCTTCGAGCTGAACCGCTCCGCGTATCGCCCTGGTCATCGGCGCCAACTATACCACGCCGGCGCCGCCGCTGTCATTCAGCGTGCCCGGAGCGAAGGGGGAAGGTCGGGGGAGTTCACAACGGCTGGATCATCGCCTCGAAGAAGAGGGTCATTACCGTCACCCCGGCGCAGAGGGTCGAGGAAAACAGAACACCCGCGACAGTCCCGAAAGCCCGGCGCCCTCCCCTAAGCATCCCGAGGAGGGCGACTGCGATAACATAGACGCCGCTGAGGGCGGCCGCAACCGAAAGATACTGGCTCAACCGCAGGAGGGTTGACTGTGTGTACGGCAAAAACCCCTGGAACCCGCCGACGGCGTAGAGGAGCACACCGAGAAGAACGAGGATAAACAGAAACAGGTGGAGTCGCAGCAGCAGTCCTAGAAGGGTTGTTCTCATCGCAGCGGCCAACCTTGATCACCCTGTGGATTCGCCGTAAAATATAGCGGCATGACTAGCGATCATCATACCCCCGGTACTGTTGGTGATCAACTGCCGGAGGACCTCATTGAGCTCTATCGCAGTCGCCTACGCCTCGCCGGCTTACCGACCCCGGGGCACCTCGAGCCGAGGCTCCCGGTCCTCGGCGAGGTCAGGGCGGTACTCTTCGACGTCTACGGCACCCTCGTCCAGTCAACCGCAGGAGAGATCTCACTTCACGACGAGAACGGCGGCAGCGCTCCCTTCTATCGCCTCGCCGAGGCGCTTGAGACGCCGATCCCCTTTGATCGCGTGGAGGCGCTCTCCCGCCGATTCCGCGAAAAGATCGAAACCGTACATTCCACCCGCCGCGCCCTCGGGGTAGATCATCCGGAGGTGGACATCATCACAATCTGGCACGCTCTCACCGAGGAGTTTCCCGAACTCCGGCGCGGCGGACAGGAGGGCGCCTTTTCCCAGGCGCGCCGGCTTGCCCTCCGCTATGAACTCGAGGCAAATCCGGTGGCGGAAATGCCCGGGGCCCGAAAGATCCTGCGGGAGCTCTCGCAGCGCTCCTTTCGCCTCGGGATAATCTCAAACGCCCAGTTCTACACTCCCCTCCTGTTTCCCCTTCTCTTTGGAGGGACTCCGGAGGAGCTAGGCATTGAGGTCGCTGTCTGGTCTTTTCGTCTCGGGGAGGCTAAGCCTTCCAGGACGCTCTTTGAGGAGGGGATCAAATGGTTCGCCCAGGCGTACTGCCTCCGGCCCGAGGAGCTTCTGATGGTCGGTAACGACCTGAAAAAGGACATAGCCCCCGCAGCGGCGGCAGGGATGAAGACCGCCCTCTTTGCCGGGGACAGCCGTTCCCTCCGCCTCTACCCGGACGAGCCGTCTCTCGCCGGGGTCGAGGCGGATGCCGTACTTACCGACCTCGCCCAGCTCCAGGAGGTGTTGCCATGAAAAAGTTCCTGATCACCCTCATTCTCCTCGCCGTCATCGCAGGAACGGGGTTTTTCTTCGGCTGGGTGAGCTTTCGCCTCACCGGGGAGGAGTACGCCGTAGCCTTTACCAGGAGTGACGGGTGGCTCACCGAGCCGGTTCGTCCCGGTGAGTTCCGGTGGATCTGGCAGGCGCTGCTTCCAACCAACCTGACCCTCCACCGCTTCCCTCTAACCCCCCGGGAGATCTCCGTGGAGGAGTCCGGAACCCTCCCTTCCGCGGAGCTCTACAGCCGCTACGTCGAGGGAGAGCCACAGTTCAGCTACTCCCTCGCCTTCGACCTCACCTATCGCCTCCGACCGGAAGCCCTCGCCGCAGCCCTCGCCGCCGAGGAGACGACCCCGGAGAACTACGAGAGTTTCCGCAGCTCCCTCGAGGCGAGCCTGAAAAACGAGGCGCGCACCGCTATCGTGGAAGGGATGGAGCGTATCGCCGAGGACCCTGTCATCGGGGTTGCCGCGGAGCTCGGGGAGTCCGCCCTCTCCCGGCTCGAGGATAGCGTCGACGGTGTCGAGATTATCAGTCTCACCGTTACCGACGCCGAGGTTCCCGATCCCTTCATCTACGCCGTTGCCCGGGAGAACTACCGCGCCCTCGAGGAGGGACGGCGGGAGGGGCTCAATCAGACCGCTCGAAGCGCCGCGGAGTCAAGGGTCCTCGACGAGGAGCGTCGCAGAGCTCTCGAGGAGTACGGCCGAATTCTGCGGGAGTACCCGGTTCTCCTCGACTACTTCCGTCTCAGCGCCGAGACCGGGGCGGATCCCCTCGAACTCGAGGCTGTGCGGGGTGTCCTTCCGGAGGGGGAGTAGTCAGCCCCCCTCCTCCATGATAATCACCTGGTTGAGAACCTTGCGAAAGGTCTGAAGCTCCTCGATGTAATTGTCGAGGAGGGCATCAAGAGGCTTGTCCTCCGCGGAGGTAGCGTCAAAGTGGGCGTACCGCTCGTTCAGGTGGGCGGGCTTTGCCTCCCGGACCGATTCAAATATTTCCTGGGCCTGGGCAAAGTTCTCCATCCCCTTTTCCAGGATAGAGCGCGCTTCCCGGTCCTTTTGCATGATGATTGACTTGTACTGCTGCTGCTGGCTGTAGTCCTTCTCCAGGGAGTAGCGGACCCGGTAAAAGGTCTTGCCCTCGTCCGAGTCGGGACTGAAGGAGAGATCGAAGTTGTTTATCAGATCCGCCACATCCTCGATGTTCGCGGCGTGGAGGGTCAGGTCACTGACGGCATGGTGGATCCGCGCCGGTACAATCCGGGAAAGAATCCGCATTGTCTCCTGCATCCGCCCTCGAAACCGCTGATGTATGAAGTTGTACAGCACGTTGAGACTCTTTACGTACCGGAAACCGGGGAGGCCGAGCTTTTTTACCGACGCCTGGATAGTCGAGCGATAGAACTCGAACTCCATCGACGGTTTCGGGAGAATTTCGGCGATCATCCGGCCGAGCATGCCCATCCGCACGTCGTGGAACCGCTCGTCGAGCTGGGTAAGACACTTCAGTTTGAGATGGGCGAAGTAGAACTCCCGCAGCCGCAGCTTGGGCAGGTAGACCATGAAACGGTAGAACGGATCCCCCCGGAGAATCTTCACAATCTGCGGGATGAGGACCCGCTGCTGAAAGGCGGCGATTCCGTCGGAGACCTGGTGAAAGGCGTGGACTACAGCCTCCACCCGATCCTCTTCCACCTCCGGCTCCATTTCGAGGAGGCCGGTCTCATCCTCACCGGTTTCCTCGACGCTGAGCCCCTGAAAGCTGAGATAGAGGGCGATCGGCTCCCGGTGGAACACCGCGTCCTTGCGAACCCTCCCTGCGGTATGAATCCCTACATAGAGCTGCTCGACCTGATCCAGTACGTTTGCATAGGCGGCCTGATGAAAACTCGGTTGCTCGTCCCTCGGGTCGCCCTTGAGGTCATGCTGGAAACGACTGAAAAACTCCTCGTAATCAAAGAGTACTAGATCCCGGAGGTAGTAGAGGGGCGAGATACCGTCGGCGAGCTCCTGAAGGGTCTCCTCGGAGATCCCGGAGAGGTAGTCGCGAATCCGTTTGAGGACCTCCTTGACCAGCTCGTTTCGGGACTCGGTCTTGCGAAACAGCGACTGCATCTCGTTGAACGAGATAAAGTGGCTCAGATCGCTCTTTGACCCGGGGATTCTCTTTTTGAGGAGATACTCGATCATCTGCCGCAGCACGTAGGGCGTCCGCCAGACCGCCTTGAAAAATCCGGTCAACGGATAGACCGCCTTGTACAGCTCGAAGACCTCTTCCGCGAGACCCGGCAGAAACACGCGCTGTTCAAAGTTGACCAGGTCCTTGCGCTGCTCCGCCACCCGTTCCTTCATCCGGGTCAGCTTGAAATCGACAAAGGCGTCGTCTCCCGCTTTTCCCGTCACCGCCCGGCGCATCCGGAACTTCAGCCGCTCACCGGTTGTCATCCGTTCGATCTCCGAGTCGATGAGCTTTCGTCGCTGCTCTTTGGAGAGTTCTCCGTGAAAGATCTGCTCCCGGGTATCCCGATGGGGGCTGAGGGCAAAAGAGATCTGCGTCTCGAGACTGTTTCTGTCGGCCTCGGAGAGCGCCCTGATCGAGTCCCGGGCGGCGGCGGTAGTTCCTAAAGAGAATCCTTTGCCGGACTCCGAACTACTATAATTCTTCCCTGTGTAACGCGGATCCTGCATATCTCGGCTACCACCAGATTACTGATGCCGGCGTCACCTCTGACCCAGCTCAGTTTATCGAGGGGCCACTTGAGCCCTTCACTTTGCATGCGACATCCCTCGCGCCCGGCGGGAAAGACCGAGAGCGTCTGTCCTGCCGCACCCCGGATGAGCAACTCCCGATCCACGCAATCCACCCGGTCCGTTCCAGTGTACCATCGTCGTGGATAGTTGTCTCGATCGAAAAGAGCAACTATCCCCAAAAGGTGGTCGAGCCGACCTCCCCCACCCCCGACTATGGTGATCTCCTCGACTCCCGCCTCCTCGAGCGCCCTGAGGCCGAGCTCCGTATCGGTGTAGTCCTTGTCCTCCTCGAAACGACGCACCCGCTCCCGGGGGAACCGGTCGAGAAGCTCGGTATCGTTTAGGGAGTCCATGTCTCCGAGTATCAGGTCAGGCTCCACCCCCCAGCCGACGGCCCGGGAAAGACCTGAGTCCGCGGCTACCACCATCGCCCCCCGGAGATCGAGGTCCGCCGGCGGCGCGTCGGGCCCTTCGCCTCCGGTAAACAGAACGCCCCTTCGATATTGATGATCCATAGAGCTGCCAGAATAGGCCGGGGAACGAGAACTTTCAATAAAGTCTGAAACTGCCCCGCCGACACTCTAAAAGAAGGCGCGACACGGATGTCCGCCAAAAAAACGATCAAGGAGGATTGAATGGTAATCAATCACAACATGTCCGCTGAGTTTGCCCAGCGACAGCAGAAGTTCAACACCATGGACACCCAGGGGAACATCGAGAAGCTCTCCTCAGGCGAGCGCATTAACCGCGCCGGGGACGACGCCTCCGGTCTCGCGGTGTCCGAGAAGCTGCGCTCCCAGGTACGAGGTCTTCGCCGGGCGGAGCAGAACGCCGCCGACGGTATTTCTCTGATTCAGACCGCAGAAGGCTACCTGCAGGAGACTCAGGACATTCTGCAGCGAATCCGTGAGCTCGCCGTCCAGGCTTCAAACGGTATCTACACCGCTGAGGACCGTATGCAGATTCAGGTGGAGGTTTCCCAGCTCGTGGACGAGGTCAACCGGATCGCCTCCCACGCACAGTTCAACGGCCTGAACCTTCTCACCGGTCGGTTCGCCCAGGACACCGGAACCAACGTCGTCACCGCGAGCATGTACTTCCACATCGGAGCGAACATGGACCAGCGGGAGCAGGTATTCATCGGAACGATGACCGCCCAGGGTCTCGGCCTCCAGGGAACCTCCGGGCTTCCCCACACCGCTACCTTTATCTCCCTCTCCACGCCCAACAGCTCCAACGCCGCTATCGGCGTCCTTGACGCGGCACTGATGACCGTCAGCAAGCAGCGGGCGGACCTCGGGGCGTATCAGAACCGTCTCGATTACGCTCGTATCGGTCTGAGCGTTGGCGAAGAGAACCTCGCCGCGTCGGAATCCCGAATCCGGGACACCGACATGGCCTCGGAAGTCGTGGAGTTTACGAAGAACCAGATTCTCGTACAGTCATCCACGGCGATGCTCGCCCAGGCGAACCAGCAGCCCCAGAGCGTTCTTCAGCTTCTCCAGTAACGCTTCTATCCGGACTCAATCCGGGGGACGAAGTTTAAACCGGCCCGCCCATCGAGGGCGGGTCGTTTTTTTTTCTCGCATTGACAGCGGCCTGCAACGAAAGCTACACAGTAGGTGTGATGCACCGCGCTGTTAAACCACTGCTCCCCTTCGCACAACGATTCAGCGACGCCGGATTCGAGCTCTACCTCGTCGGCGGAGCGGTGCGAAGCGTGCTTCTCAAAAAGCAACCGGTGGATTTCGACTTTGCCACCAACGCCACTCCCCGACAGGTCAAGGATCTGTTTCGCCGGGTTATCCCTACCGGAGAGGCCCACGGCACGGTGACCGTTATCTTTCGGGGGAGTCACTACGAGGTCACCACCTATCGAACCGAGACCGCCTACTCCGACGGCCGGCATCCCGACACTGTCACCTTTGCCTCGAGTATCGAGGAGGACCTGAGCCGTCGGGACTTTACGGTGAACGCGATCGCCCTGCGCCTCCCCTCGGGCGAAACAAAGGATCCCTTCTCCGGGCGGGAGGATCTGCGAAACGGCATTATTCGGGCGATCGGCGATCCGGCGGAGCGCTTCGCCGAGGATGGGCTGAGGCTCATGCGGGCGATACGGTTTGCGACGCAGCTCGACTTTGCCGTCGACGAGGCGACATTCGAGGCGATCGGTGCCGAAGCTCACCGCCTCGAGGTTATCGCCCGGGAGCGGGTGAGGGATGAGCTGCAAAAGATCCTCCTATCGGACCGCCCGAGCCGAGGGCTCTCGCTCCTCGAGGAGACGCGCCTGTTGGACCAGATTATTCCCGAGCTCTCTTCGAGCCGCGGCAAAAGTCAGGGCAGCGACTCCACCTTCGACCTCTTTGAACACTCCCTCGAGGTCGTCCGTTTTACCCCTGCCGAGCTCGATCTGCGCCTCGCCGCGCTATTCCACGATCTGGCAAAAGCGTGGACACGGGAGGAGAGCGAGGACGGAAGGCTCGCCTTCCCGGATCATGACAAGCTTTCCGCTGAGGTGGCGGAGCGGCGGATGGAGGAGCTTCGCTTTCCTCGCAAAACGATAGCGGCGGTATCGACCCTTGTGCGTCACCATATGTTTTCTTACAGCTCCGAGCAGGGGGACGCTTCGATCCGGCGGATGGTCTCCCGCCTCGGGGCTGAGACCATCTTTCGCCTCATAACCCTGCGACGGGCGGACGTGGCGGGCAAGCGGGGACGCCTGGTAGCCGTTCCGCAGATGGATGAGCTCGAGGATCGACTAAAACGGGTTCTTTCACAGGACGCGGCGCTGAGCCGAAAGGACCTGGCGGTAAACGGAAAGGATCTGATGAATGCGGGTATCCCGAAGGGGCCTAAACTCGGGCTGGTTCTCGACGAGCTCCTCGAGACGGTTCTCGACGACCCGGAAATGAACAGCCCGGAAAAGCTGCTACCCCTGGGAATGCGGATCTACCGGGAGCGCCTCGAGGAGTAGCTACCGTTTCTTGCGTCCCCTTCGACTCGCCCGCTGACGGGAGTCCGCCTCGTCGGTCAGCCTCTCATAGGCGACCTTTGCCGCCTCCTGCTCCGCCTCTTTTTTGTTCTTCCCCTGTCCAGGGCCGTAACTCGTCCCGTCAACCTCTACATCCATCCAGAAGGTCTTGTTGTGATCCGGACCGGTCTTTTTCTCGAGGATATAGCGGGGATACGCCTTGAACTCCTTCTGCACGTACTCCTGGAGCAAGGTCTTGTAGTCTTTTTTGTGCCGGTCCTCGAGAACCTTATTGATCTCAGGGACCAGATACTTGAGGACGAACTTCTTGGCCGCCCTGAAACCGGAGTCGAGGAAGTAGGCGCCGATAATCGCCTCCACGGCGTCCGCGAGAATCGCCTTTTTCCCTCGACCGCCGGAGTACTCCTCGCCCTTGCCGATGAGAATAAAGGTGTCGACCTTGAGTCGCTTGGCGATCTCCGCGAGGGAATCCTCGGATACGACAAAGGATTTGATCTTTGCAAGCTCCCCCTCCGCCTTGTCCGGGAGGGAGTTGTACAGGTATTCGGCGACAACGAGGCCGAGAACCGAATCCCCGAGAAACTCCAGCTTTTCATTGTTGCCTACACTGTCGGAGTGCTCATTGGCGTAGGACCGATGAGCAAAGGCAATATTGAGAAGCTCGAGCCTCCTGAAACGAATCCCGCAGTGGGACTCGAAGATCTGTAGTTCCTTTTTTCGCTCCTGGCCCGGCGGAATCCCCTCAGGAAACTCGTCTCCTTTGAGAAAGGCCACTCTACCCCCCTTTTTTACAGAAAAGGACCCGGCCGAAACCGGGTCCTCGCATACCGTGATCTACCTCACGGGGAGCGTCGGTAACAGCGCGGGTTACTTCTGCTGAGACTTCAGGTAATCGAGGGCGTCTTTTACAGTCTCGAACTCGTTAGCCTTCTCGTCGGGGATGGAAATACCCATCTCCTCCTCAATAGCGTAGACCAGCTCGTAGGTATCAAGGCTGTCTGCACCGAGATCCTGGCGGAACGAAGACTCCGGGGTGATCTTTGACTCGTCGACCTCGAGCTTGTCGGCGATAAGCTTCTTCATCTTTTCAAAGAGATCGTCCATCTGAGAAACCTCCTACGGTTTAATCGAGTTCTTCCGGGTCAAAGATCTTCTTGCCCCGATAGTAGCCTGATTTCATATCGACCCGATGCCGCCGAACGAGCTCCCCCGATTCGGTGGAGGTAACCAGCGTCGGCAACGATATCTTGCCGTTAATACTGCGTCGGCGCCGGGTGCGCGCCTTTGAATGCTTCTTCTTTGGTACTGCCATGTCTAAACACCCTTATGGATTAGAGATAATGCTGAGTAAGCTATATGACATCCCGCGCTTTGTCAACCGTTTAGCGTACACCGAGCTTCTCTTTCAGAGCCGTTGCCACGAGGTTGGGCACCATGTGGCTGATGTCCCCGTCGAGCCTCGCCAGCTCCTTGATCTGAGAGGATCTGAGAACGAAGTACTTCGGATCGGTGGGCATAAAGATCGTCTCCACCTTCGGGTTGAGTCCCTTGTTGACCATGGACAGCTCGAACTCATAGGCAAAGTCCGCCAGCGCCCGGACACCGCGAATCATCACCCGGGCGTCCATCTTCTCGGCGAACTCGACTATCAGTCGGTCCCAGAGGTGAACATGAACGTTGTCAAAGGGCTCAACGAGCTTCTTCATCATATCGAATCGTTCGTCGGCGCTGAAGGTGTAGCTCTTCTGGGCGTTCGCCGCGATCACCACCTCTATCTCCTGGTAGATGCGGGAGGCACGCTCGATCAGGTTCAGATGTCCGTTGGTCGGCGGGTCGAAGGAGCCCGGCATCACTGCTCTCAGCATGGCCCGATCCTATCCGGTAGCTACCGCGGTTGACAAGGGCAGATACCGGGGCCCACTATGACGTCGATGGCCCGCCTCCGGATGACACTGCTTCTACTATTGGCCCTTTCCCCCTCCCTTGTCGGACAGGACGAGCCCGGGGACAGGGGTATCCCGGGAGAGGCGCTGCGCCGTCGCCAGCAGGAGGTGGCCGCGGTACAGGCTCGCTCCCCCGATCCCGCCACCCAGTTGGAGGCGCTGAGGCTGTTGGGCGGCTTTATCGGTCGGGGGGATGAGAGCTTTCGCCGGGAAAACGAGGCGATTCTCTCCTACATCCTGCTGCCTCCCCGGGGCGAGGAGAGTCCGGCCCGGCAAGGGAGCTTTGCCCAGGTGAGGATCGAGGCCGCCCGCCTCGCAGGAGAGCTCGATTCTCCCCGGGCCGCTGATATTCTTCTCGAGCTCCTCAAGGAGGAGGAGGACCCCGCGGTTCTCTCCCAGGCGGTGAGATCACTCTCCTCCACAGATCATCTCGACCCGGGGTATCTCGCCTCCCGATTCGGACAACTGTTGGCCCGGGAGAACGTCTCCTCGAGGCTCGACAGCAGGCTCGCTACCGCCCTGATCAACGGCGCGGCAGAGCTCTACAAAGCGTGGGGTGCGGATGATCCGCTACTGGTGAGGGCTGTACTCGAGGCGAGGGAGCTGCCCTACTCGAGGGAGGCTCGCCAGGCGGCGGTCGCCTTTGTTGAGCTTGTACTCGAGGGTTGAGCGTCCTTGCGCTGCTTCTCCGTCTCGAGAATCTCCTCGGTAAGACGGGCGGCGATACCCTGAATCGCGAGCTGGAGGTAGGTCTCGTCGTTGATCTTGTTTTTGAGTTCCTCGATTTTCTTCGACTTGCCGTCCATTGCCGCTCACAGCGCTCCTGGGATGTGTCTGACCTCTCCCCCGTCGCCGGCGACAAATATCAGATCAAGACTGATACGCTCTCCGCGGTACTTCGGGTGCTCGAGAACAAAGAGCTCCGCGGTTTGCCGCATTCTCTGTCGTCGCCGGCCGGAGAGTGCGATACTCAATTCCGACATGAACGCCCTCGGCCAACGTTTCACCTCCACAAAGGTGAGAACTCCCTGGCGTTCACATACAATATCGACCTCTCCAGTCACTCTCCTGAAGTTCTTTTCGAGAATAGTGTAGCCCTGGGAGACAAGGTAGGACGCCGCCGAGGACTCCCCCTCCCGGCCGCGGTCAGTTGTGGATCTACGCCCCCGGGGAGGCTGCCTGGACATCCTGCTCGTCCCCGTCCCCGAGGGAGTAGGGGTCGACGGCCTTGGCGATAAACAGGTCCCGTCGCTCGGTCAGTTTTATCACCTCCCCGTCATCCTGGGGATACTCGGTGCCGTCGGAAGCTATGAGAAGCTTGATCGTCGGCTTGAGGGGTGCCTCACCGTCATTTTCCAGGACCCTGCCTATGGAGCCGTCGTTGAGCAGCACGATACTCCCGATCGGATAGAGGCCGAGGGCTTTTATGAAGACCTTGAGCATCTCCGGGTCGAAACGGCGCCCGTTATCACTGAGAAGGTTTTTCATCGCCGTATAGCCGATCATCGGGTCCCGGTATGGACGTTTCGAGACCATAGCCTCAAAGGAGTCGACCACGGCGATAATCCGGGCGAGGTCGATGATCTTCTCTTTTGCCAGGCCCCGGGGATATCCCCGGCCATCAAAGCGCTCCTGGTGCTGAAGGGCGGCAAGACCGACCTCCTCGGGAAACTCGAGCTCCCGGGTGATCACCTTGTAGGAGTGGATCGGGTGCGTCCGCACTACCCGAAGCTCCTCGGTCGAGAGCTTACCCTCCTTGTTGCGGATCTCCTCAGGTATGCGCAGCATACCGATATCGTGGAGCAGAGCCGCCGTGGCGAGGTTGAGCAGGCGGTGACGCTGGAGTTTTATCTTTCGCCCTACAAGGGCACAGAGAATGGTGCTGTTTATCGCGTTCTCCGCGAACCCCGCCTCTCCCTGGAAGCCGTAGAGAATAAACTGCACAAGGTTGTTCGGATCCTCGTCGAGGAGACGAAGCACCTCGTCGACGATCGTCTTGACCTGTTGCGGGTCTACCGGTTGCTCCGTGCGGATCAGCCCGTGGATCTCCAGCAGACTGTTGGAGAGGTCCTGGTAGCTCCCGGCGATGCCCTTCATGGCGGGGGATCGGAAGGGGTTCGCAAAGAACGGAAGCTTTCCCTGGAAGGGATCCTCGCCGATCACCTGTCCGTCGGTCATCACCTCCGCAACATCCCAGTCCATGAGGCGCCGAATGTCCTTCTCCCGGATCTCGATACCCTCCGGTACGAAGAGACTCTCCTCGTCTACGTAGACCGGCTTGTCAAACTTCTGGCCGGGTCGTAGATCCTTTACGGCAATGCGGCGCATTTTTAAAACCCCTCACTTGCCCGAGACGGAGTAGACAAAGGCAAGAACGTTTGCCACCGCCTCGAACGTTTCGTACGGAATGGTATCACCCACTTCTACCGAGTATAGTAGACCGCTCAGCTGTTCATCCTCAATAACGGGAATCCCGTGGCTTACGGCGACGCGATTGAGTTCCTGCGCAAGCTTTCCCCGCCCTCGGGCGACAATAAAGGGAGCCGGAAGAGAATCATCGTACCGTATTGCCACCGAACGTTCTACGTTTTCCCTCATTGTAACAGATCGATACCTTCTTGCAAATCTGAATGATCGCGAAACTCGAGGCCGTCAAAGGAAAGGTCGCTGATCCCGACACGATATCCCGCTCCCTCGAGAAGCCCTCGAAGCGCCTTTTCGCACCTCCGGTCCCGCTCGCCTTCCTGCTCAACCCGCAGGAGCGCAGCGTCCCCGCGACAGGAAACAATAAAGCGACGCCCCCCTCCCTGGAGGTCGAGACTCCACGGGGGCGTCCCGGGCTCATTGATTTTAAGGTGAACGGCTCCCGCGAACGTCCTGGAGGGTGAGGCCGGGGATGCGGCTGCGCCGGGGGCATCGGGG